>JAQCGR010000334.1 GCA_027619995.1 Pseudomonadota bacterium
TCCCGATCCAACGGAATCCCCTATTTCGATTCACGCAGATCGGATGATGCTCTAGATTCTGGCGACCTAGATTCTGGCGACCTAGATTCTGGCGACCTAGATTCTGGCGACCTGGCCCCCGGAACCACCCATCAGTCTGGGGCGATCGCTGCTTCAAGACCGGCGCGATAGGCCGGCAGGTCCGCGGGGTCGTGTTCCGGCCCGATGCAGACGACCACGCCCGGCGGATCGGCGGTTTCGTTGAATTTGTGCCCCATGGCGCGAAGCGCCGCCGAGGCCAGCGCCATATCGCCCGATTCCGGCGCGAAATGAACCAGTCCCGCCTCCGGCCGGCTCAGCAGGCGCCATCCGGGGGTCGCCTCGATCATGGCCGCAAAAAGAGTCATATGCTCTCGAACGCATCGCGCGCGCTGCCGATAGCCTTCTTCGCCGAGCTGCCGGAAGGTTGCCCAAGCCCCGATCAAACCGGCGGTGCTGCGCGTCCCGGCGAATCGCTCCGTGGCGGACAGGGGCGGACCGTCCCAACCGGAGAACTCGAAAGCCAAGTGCGACCGATCCTCGGCCCCGCGCAGCGCGAGGAGAGAAATGCCCGTGGGGGCGTAGCCGTATTTATGCGGATCGGCCGATATCGAGCGGACGCCGGAGAGGCTGAACTCGAACTCGGGCAGATCCGCACCTTCGGCACGCAGAAAGGGGACCAGGAACGCGCCAAGGCAGGCATCGACATGGCACCAAAGGCCGTGTGCCTCGGCCAGGGCGGCGATCCTCGGCACGGGATCGCAGATACCGTGGCAATCGGTCGGCGCGGAAGCGGCCAACAGAATCGTCTCGGGCCGGATCGCGGCCGCCATCGCCTCCGGATTCGCGCGCCTATCCGCGTCCAAATCCGTCCGCGTGACCGTCAAACCGAGGAAATGAGCCGCCTTGTCGAAACAGGCATGGGCCGAGCGCGGGATGACGATATGGGGTCTCCCGCCGCCGCTGACGCCGCCTTTTCCAGCCACCTTCGCCCATTCACGCGCTGATTTGAGAGCGAGGAAGACGCTTTCCGTGCCGGATTCGGTGAAAGCCACCGGCGCATCGGGTGGTGCGCGCAGAATATATCGGGCGATTTCCGCGACTTCTTCGCGCGCAAGACGCGCTCTCGGCGAAGACCAGTCATAGGCGAGATCGGCCAATGCCTGGGCTTCTCGGGCATTGGCCCGAATGCCATCCAGGGGCCGCAAGGTGGCGATCCGGGTCGGTTCCCGGGGCTCGCGCTCCAGCGCCTCGGACAGGCGAGCGCGCAGATCGGGCCATGTCTCCGCCCCAAAAACCGCAGGCTTGGTGCCGTCAGGCGTCGTCATGCTCCACGGTCCAGGGATAGATGCGGGTAAAATCCTCGCCCGGCAGATCGGCCTCGACCGCCGCAAGGGTTCCGCCCACGGCCCGGCCGACCACACCGCGAGTCCCGGCAGCGGCGACCGCTTCGAGATAGAGCCCGACATCCTTGTGGATGAGTGTGGTGGTGAAACCGGCATCATGCGGCGACACGGTTGGGGAACTTGTCGCTGGTCGCCGTGTTGCGGCCCGTGGAGACGTTGAGAACGTCGAGCATTGTCTTCATGTCCAGGCCTTGGGTCTCGCCGAAGCGAACAGCCTCCGAGGTCGCAGCCATCGCGACGCCCGAGAGAAAGTTATTGGCCAGTTTCATGGCCTGGCCCTGACCCTGGCGGGTGCCGACATGGAAAAGATTGGCGGCCATCGCCGACAGCAACGGGCGCGCCGCCTCGAAGGCCTCAACCGGCCCCGAGGCCATGACGGCGATGGTGCCCGCGCGCACACCGGCGACCCCGCCGCTGACCGGCGCGTCCAGATAGACGATGCCGGCGCGCGCCAGGATTTCGCCGACTTTCGCGGCGGCCGCCACGCCAATGGTCGAGGTATCGATCACGGTGCCGGTGCCGCGCGGGTCGGCCGCGGCGATTTCCGCCGCGACAGCCGCGACGGCCGCCCCCGCGGGCAGGCTCAGCAACACCGTGCCGGCGCGGCGCGCGATTTCGCCCAGGCTCTGGGCGATTTCCGCGCCCTCCGGCGCGCGCTCCGCCGTTCCGGCCTTGTCGTAGACGAGGAGCGAAGTGCCCGCGGCCGCCAGATTGGCGGCCATCGGGCCTCCCATGTTGCCCAGGCCGACGAAGCCGACCAGACAGGTATCGCCCGCCATCAATCGTCCCCGCCCTGCTCCTTGCGCGCTTCCAGGACCTTGCGCGCGATCCGGAAGGCATCGACGCCGGCCGGAACGCCGCAATAGATGGTGATCTGGTGCAGCACGTCACGCAGTTCCTCCAAGGTGCAGCCGTTCGTCAGGGCGCCCTTGAAATGGGTCTCGAACTCGTGCGGCCGGTTGAGCGCGGCCAGCATGCACAAGTTAAGCATGCTGCGCTGCTTGCGTTCGAGAACGCCGCCGCTCCAGACATGGCCCCAGCAGTATTCGGTCACGAGTTCCTGAAAACTCCGATTGAAATCATCGGCCGAATCCATTGCCTTGCTGACATATTCCTCGCCGAGGACTTCCTTGCGGACCTTGAGTCCGGCCTCGAACAACTCTGATGTCATCGTTTCCTCCCTTGTGTCTCTGGGTTGTCGGCCGCCCCGGCCGGCGATCGACGGGCCGGGGCAGACATGGTTCATTGCGACTGGTCGTTCCCTTCAGGGCCGCGTCCTCGGCCCGACCTTCAGTACAAAGTAAAGCCCTGGGCGTCGTCCATGGTGATGATGCTGCCGGTGATGATTCGCGACTGATCGGAAGCGAGAAGCACGATCATGCCGTCGAAATCCGTCTCCTCGATCAACCGTTTGCGCGGAAAGGTCGAAACGAATTTCCGGCCATCGTCGGACTCGAAGAACGCGCCGTTCATCTCGGTCGAGACATAACCCGGACAGATCGCATTGACGTTGATACCGAAGCGCGCCCATTCCAAGGCCATGGCTTTGGTCATATGGATGACGGCCGCCTTAGACATGCCATAGACCGAAAGCTGGCGGGTCGCGATCAATCCGCCCATCGAAGCCGTGTTGATGATCCGTCCGCCTTGCCCTCGCGCAATCATACGCCGGCCGGATTCCTGGGCCATCAGCCAGGCGCCCTTGGCGTTCGTCGCCATCAGGGCGTCGTAATCCTCCTCCGTGATATCGACGATCCGCTTGGGAATGCCGATGCCTGCGTTGTTGACCAGCACGTCGAGCGGCCCCAGGGCCTCTTCCGCCGCGTCCAGACAGGCGCGAACGCTGGCACTGTCGGTGACGTCGAGCGAGAAGGCCGCCGCCTCTCCGCCATCCGAACGAATTTGCGCTGCCAGGTCCTCCAGGCGGTCGGCCCGCCGCGCGGCGATCGCGACCCGCGCGCCCGCCGCCGCGAGCGCCATCGCGAATTGCCT
>JAQCGR010000335.1 GCA_027619995.1 Pseudomonadota bacterium
TCGTCGGTTATGCCTGGCAGAAGGGGCTGCTGCCGGTGTCGGACGAGGCGATCCTGCGGGCCATCGAGCTCAACGGCGTCGCCATCGACTGGAACAAGGAAGCCTTCCTCTGGGGCCGCCGTGCGGCCCATGACATGAAGGCCTTGCAGGATCTGGCCGCGCCGGCCGAGGTGTCGCCCAGCCGCAAGCTGTCGGAAAGCCTGGACGAGATGATTGAGCGGCGGACCGCCGATCTGGCCGATTACCAGAACGGGGCCTATGCCCGGCGCTACCGCGATCTAGTCGAGCGCGCGCGCGCGGTCGAGCAGGACAAGGCCAAGGGCCTGACCGGGCTGGCTGAGGCGGTGGCGCGCTACGCCTACAAGCTGATGGCCTATAAGGACGAATACGAGGTTGCGCGGCTCTACGCCGATCCGCATTTCCGGCGCAAGCTGGGCGAGGCCTTCGAGGGCGATTACAAGCTCGAATTCAACTTGGCCCCGCCGATCATGGCGCCGCGCGACAAGGATACGGGCGAGCTGACCAAGATGACCTTCGGCGCCTGGATGCTGCCGGCCTTCGGCCTGCTGGCCAAGCTGCGCTTCCTGCGCGGCACGGCCCTCGACCCCTTCGGCAAGTCGGCCGAACGGCGCGAGGAGCGGGCGCTGATCGCCGAATACGAGGCGACGGTGGCCGAACTGCTCGACCGGCTCGATCATGACAGCCACGCCCTGGCCGTCGAGATAGCCTCGATCCCCGAGGATATCCGTGGCTACGGCCATGTGAAGGACCGCCATCTGCAGGCCGCGCGGGGCAAATGGAACGCGCTGATGGCGGCATGGCGGGGCGCGCGATCCCAGGCGACGGCGGCGGAATAGACATAACCGTGTAAGGGGACGAGACATGGCCGACAAGACTGTCCTGGTCACCGGGGCGCGGGGGCAGATCGGGCGTTATGTCGCCCAGCAATTCGCGCGTACACCGGGTTGGCGGTCGATCGGCCTGTCGCGTTCGGCGCCCGAATTCGACGTCGATTTCGAGCATCTGTCGGTCGACCTGCTCGACCCGAAGGATTGCCTTGAGAAGATCGGTGCGATCTCCGGCGTCACCCATCTGGTCCATGCCGCCTTCCAGCCGCGCGCCAGCGATGCCGAGACGATCGTCGCCAATGTCGCGATGCTGGCAAATTTCATCGATGCGGCGGAGGCTGCGTCACCCTCGATCGAGCATGTCACCCTGATGACCGGCGCGCGCGCCTACGGTTCCCATCTGGGGCGGTTCAAGACACCCAGCGAGGAGACGGATCCGACCCATTTCCCGCCCAATTTCTATTTCGACATGCAGCGCTGGCTGAAGGGCCGCCACGCCCAGGGCCGCAAATGGCGCTGGACCAATCTGCGCCCCTGCGTGGTGATGAGCGTGGGGATCGGCAGTCCCTATAACCTGCTGAACATCATTGCGGTCTACGCCTCGATCGCGAAGGCCCTGGGCGAACCATTCCGCTTTCCGGGCAACGAGGCGGGCTATCGCCGCATCACCCAGGCGCTGGACGCCGAATTGCTCGCCGAGGTCTGCGTCTGGGCCGCCGAGGAAGAGCGCGCCCATGGCGAGCATTTCAACGTGACCAACGGCGACGTCTACCGGACGGAGCATGTCTGGCCGGATTTCGCCGAATGGTTCGGCCTGCCCATGGGCGGCATCCAGAAGATCGACCTGCAGAAGACGATGGCCGACAAGGAACCGCTCTGGGCCGAGCTCTGCGAGAAGCACGGCTTGCACAAGTTCACCCTGGAACAGTTCGTCTATTGGCCCCAGGGCGATTCCATGTTCAGCCGGGACTGGGACGATTTCCATTCGACCAACAAGCTCCGCGAGTTCGGCTTCGAGGGCTTCCGCGACACGCGCGAGATGTTCCTTCGTCTGTTTGCCGAAATGCGCGAATTGAAGATCATTCCTTGAGCGCAGGTTCCCCTGAGATGAACGGTCCGGGCCGATGACCCATCGCCTGATCGTCATCAATGCGCATGAGCGCCATTCCGACACTATCCTCGAGGTCGCGGAACGGAACGAAGTGGTGAACTGCCGCGTCGCCGAAGTCGATCAGGGCGGCAATTGCCGGACCGAAATGTTGGTCGGACCTCAGAATCGTCAGACTCTGTTGGACGAATTGCAGGAATGCCTGGGCGGAGCCGAAGATTGGAGCCTGGTGATTCTCGCGGTCGAGGCCACCTTGCCGGTGCCGCCCGAGAATGAGGAGGACGGTGGGAGACCGGTCCAGCAGACGCGCGAGGAGCTGTTCGACGATGTCGCGCGGGGCAGCCGCCTGGATTGGGATTTTGTCATGCTGGCCGTGCTGGCGACCGTGGTGGCTTCGGTCGCCCTGCTGACCGATAGCGTCGCCGTGGTGATTGGCGCAATGGTGATCGCGCCGCTTTTGGGACCGAATCTCGCGCTTTCCCTCGGCGTGGCCATCGGCGACCTGAAATTCATCTATCGTTCGATGCGGACCAATGCCGTGGGTGTCGCCATCACGGTCGCGGTGGGGGCGCTCTGTGCTTTCGTCTTCGACGGTGAGCTCGACAGCAGCCAGTTGCTGTCACGGACCCATGTCGATCTGGGCAATATCGCCTTGGCCCTCGCCTCAGGCACGGCCGCGGCCCTGACCCTGACCGGCGGCGTTTCCTCGGCCCTGGTCGGCGTGATGGTTGCCGTCGCCCTGCTGCCCCCCGCCGCGGCCATCGGTATCTTTCTCGGGGCGGGCGACATCACCTTCGCCGTGAGGGCGGGCATCCTGCTGGCGGTCAATGTCTCCTGAGTGAATCTGGCGACTCAGGCCGTCTTCATCCTGCGCGGCATCAAGCCGCGCACCTGGATCGAGAAGCGCTCGGCCCGGCAGTCGATCCTGTTCAGCGCTGCCGGCTGGTCGGTCATGCTGGCCGTGCTGGTGGTGGCGATCCTGATGCTCGAATAAGGGGCTAGGCGTCGTCCGCCAGGACGACGTGCAGGCCCAATCCAATCAACACGCTGCCGCTGATCCGGTTCAATCCCCGGCGCAGCGCCGGGCTATGGGCGAGGCGTCGGGCCAAGGCGCCGCCGGTCAGTGCGACGATCAGGTCGCAGGGTAGCCCGGCGACGGGCACGATGGCGCCGAGGATCAGCATCTGGAGCCAGACCGGCCCGGCCGCCGGCACGACGAACTGGGGCAGGAAGGCGATGAAGAAGAGCGCCGTCTTGGGGTTCAGGATCTCGGTCAGGGCGCCTTGCAGAAAGAGCCGGGCCATGCCGCGCCGCGTGGCAGTGGCGAAGGAAAGCTCGCCGGCCTCGCGCGCCAGGATCAGGCGCAGGCCGAGATAGGCGAGATAGGCCGCGCCGGCGATGGCAATCACGGCCAGCGCCGTCTTGCTCGCCGCAATGACGAGAGAGAGGCCAAGAAC
>JAQCGR010000336.1 GCA_027619995.1 Pseudomonadota bacterium
CCTGGGTCTGATGAAAATGGCCAGATCCAGCCGCCTTCTGACGGTGATCGCGCGGTTGGTGCGGCCCGGCATGGCGCGCCTCTTTCCCGAGGTGCCGCCGGATCATCCCGCGATGGGGGCCATGATCTTGAACATGTCGGCAAATGTTCTGGGGCTGGGCAATGCCGCCACCCCCTTCGGCATCCGGGCCATGCAGGAACTCGACAAGCTGAATCCGGCCAAGGGTACGGCCTCGAACGCCATGATTCTTTTCCTGGCGATCAACACCTCGAGCGTCACGCTCCTGCCGACCGGGGTGATCGCCCTGCGGGCAGCCGCGGGGAGTGCCGATCCGGCGGGTATCGTGCCGACGACCCTCTTCGCGACCCTGTGCTCGACGGTGACCGCGGTCTTGGCGGTGAAGCTATACCAACGTTTCTCGGCCCCGCCGGTCGCCGATCCGGCCGATGCCGAGCGCGATGCCGCGCCGGCGGAGGACGCCGGTGCCGATGCGGCGACGACGACGGCGGTCGAGACCCCGGCCGGCTATCCAGGCTGGGTTTCGATCCTGACCTTCGCCTGTATCCTGGGGTTCATTCCTCTGACCGTTCTATACGGCCGCACCATTAGCCCTTGGATCATCCCCGGCCTGGTCGTCGGGCTTCTGGGCTATGGCGTGGCGCGTCGCGTGCGCGTCTACGAAGTCTTCGTCGAAGGCGCGCGCGACGGGTTTCAGGTGGCGATCCGCATCATTCCCTATCTCGTCGCGATCCTGGTCGCTGTCGCCATGTTCCGGGCGAGCGGCGCGATGGACCTGATCGTCCAGCCGCTCGGCGCGGTCACCGCCTTGATCGGCTTGCCCGCGGATGCCCTGCCCATGGCGTTGTTGCGCCCACTATCGGGCTCGGGCGCGTATGGCATCCTGGCTTCCATCATCAACGACCCTTTGGTCGGCCCCGACAGCTACACGGGCTATCTCGTCAGCACCCTACAGGGTTCGACGGAGACGACCTTCTATGTCCTGGCGGTGTATTTCGGGGCGGTCGGCATTCGCCGGCTGCGCCATGCCCTGCCGGCTGCTCTGACGGCCGATGCGGCAGGCATCGCCGGCGCCGTGATTGCCTGCCTCATCCTCTATGGCTGAGGGGGATCGGTTGCTAACCTTCCGCCCGAGGCAGCAAAGGAGGGCGACATGGATTTGAGCGGGAAGTCCGCGTTGATCACGGGCAGCGCAAGGGGAATCGGGCGGGCCATCGCGGAGCGATTTGTGCGCGCCGGGGCCAAGGTCGCTCTCAATTGCGTGCGGTCGATCGAACAGGCCGAGGCGACCGCCGAGTTCCTGCGCGAGAAGGGCGGCAAGGCGATCGTGATACCGGCCGATGTGGGCGACAGGGGCGAGGCGCAACGCCTGGTCCGACAATCCATCGAACAATTCGGCGCGCTCGATATCGTGGTCGCCAATGCCGGCGTGATCATCGACAAGCCCTTCCTCGAGAACACTGAGGACGACTGGCAGAACGCCACCCACAACATGCTCGATGCCTATTTCCATCTCTCCCAGGCCTGCCTGCCGCATATGATCGAGCGCGGCCATGGGCGCCTGCTGGCGACGACTTCGATCATTTCCGAGAAATATGATTTCGGCCCCAACAAGATGGCGGTCTGCACCGCCGCGAAAGCCGGTATCGCGAATATGATGCGGGCGATCGCGACGGAGGTCGCGGACAAGGGCGTGACGGTCAATGCGGTGTCGCCCGGCTATATCGCGACGGAGATGTTCGAAACCATCGATCAGGCCGGTAAGGATGCCGCCATCAAGATGATCCCAATGGCCCGCTACGGCGATCCGATGGACGTGGCGAATGCCATGTGCTTTCTCGCCTCCGACGAAGCCGCCTATATCACCGGCCAGACGATCCGGGTGAATGGCGGCATGTTCATGGGTTGAGGGGGGAAGACATGAGCGAGAACGCAATGAAACACCGCATCGCGATCATCGCCGGCGACGGCATCGGCACCGAAGTCGTTCCGGAAGGCATCCGCGCCTGCGAGGCAGCGGGCCGGCGTTTCGGGATCGAGTTCGACTGGACCTCGCTCGATTGGAGCTGCGCGCGCTACCGCGAGACGGGGCTAATGATGCCCGAGGACGGGATCGAACAGCTCAAGGAATTCGACGCGATCTTTCTCGGCGCGGTCGGTCTGCCGGGCATCCCGGATCATGTCTCCCTCTGGGGTCTGCTGATTCCAATCCGCCGGGCGATGCGGCAATACGCCAATGTCAGGCCCGTCAAACTGCTGCCCGGCGTCCGTTCGCCCCTGGCGGATCGCAAGCCGGAAGATATCGACTTCGTTGTCGTGCGCGAGAATAACGAGGGCGAATATTCGGAGATCGGCGGCCGTCTCTATGTCGGGACGGAAGAGGAAATGGTCGTCCAGGAGACCATCTTCACCCGGAAGGGCGTAGACCGCATCATGCGCTATGCCTTCGAATTGGCAGAGACCCGCGCCGCGAAACACGTCACCTCCGCGACCAAATCCAACGGCATCATCCACACCATGCCCTATTGGGACGAGCGGTTCGTGGCGATGGCCGCGCACTATCCCGGGATTTCGACGGACCAGTACCATATCGATATTCTGACCGCCCATTTCGTCCAGCATCCGGACTGGTTCGACGTGGTCGTGGGCAGCAATCTCTTCGGCGATATTCTCTCGGATCTGGGGCCGGCGGTGGCCGGGAGCATTGGGATCGCGGCCTCGGGCAATATCAATCCCGAGGGCGATCTGCCGTCGATGTTCGAACCGGTGCATGGCTCGGCTCCCGATATCGCGGGCCAGGGCATCGCCAATCCGATCGGGCAGATCTGGTCGGGCGCCATGATGCTCGAGACCTTGGGCCATGCCGATGCGGCGGCTGCGATCGAGGATGCCATCGCCAAGAGCGTCGCCGAGGGCACGAAGACCCGCGATCTGGGCGGCACGGCGACGACCGAGGAGGTCGGCCGGGCGATCGAAGAAGAGATCGCGCGCGCGGGTTGAGCCGCCGCCTGCCATCGATCGTCAGCCATGCGGACTGGAGCATCCAGCCCGGCAAGCGGTGGTGCGCCATGGCCCGACTCGGGTCCGACGGGCGTTATCGCGCCGTGGCGCCCCGCTTGGTCGGGGGCGCGGGCGAATTTCTGGCGGAAATGGCTCAAGCGGCGGGCGAAGGTGGAAGCGCCTTCGTCGGGTTCGACTTTCCGCTCGGCCTGCCGGCGGCCTATGCCGATAGGGTGGGAGTCCATTCCTTCGCCGCCCTTCTTCCCGGGCTGGGAGAGGGCGAATGGGTCTATTTCTTCGAGGTTTCCGCGGCCGTATCGGAAATAGGGCCGCGTCGGCCCTTCTACCCGAAGGGGTCGGTAGAGAAGGGCGGCGCGCGGCAGGAT
>JAQCGR010000337.1 GCA_027619995.1 Pseudomonadota bacterium
TCGGCGCAAGCGGTGCGGATCAGGTCCTGCTGGGCGCCCGCCTCGGGCATGGTGACCGTGCCGGCGCCCGCGCCGTGATGGTTGACCGCGCTGCCGCGCAGCACGGCCAGGATCGGATCGCCGTCGCGCTCCGCATCGGCCAGGCGCTTCAACACGACGACCCCGACACCTTCGCCCATCACCTGACCGCTCGGCGCGGCGTCGAAGGCGCGGCAGGCCCCGTCTTCGGAAAGCAACCCAAGTCGCGCCAGCCCTGCCAGACGCCAGGGCGACAGGATCACGTTCACCCCGCCGGCTAGGGCGAAATCGCATTCGCCGCCGCGCAACGCCCGCATGGCGCGATGGACCGCCACGAGGCCCGAGGAACAGGCGGTATCGACCACCTCGCTCGGCCCGCGCAAGCCGAGCGCGAAGGACACCCGATTGGCGATCAGGGAATGGGCGGTGCCCGTGACGTCATCCGCCTCGCCGGCCGCGCCATTGGCGGCGGCCAGGGTGGTGGCCGCGACGAAATCGGTGTTGTACATCGCCGCGAAGACCCCGCCGCGTGCCTCTTTCAGGCTTGCCGGCGCGAGACCGGCATGTTCCACCGCCCGCCAGCTTTCCATTAGGAACAGGCGCTGATGGGGGTCCATGCCCCGCGCTTCCCGGGGCGATATCTGGAAGAACAGCGGATCGAAAAGCTCGGCATCCTCGATAAACCCGCAGCGGCGCGATGCGGCATCGCCCGGCCATCGGCCCGACGGCGTATCGCGGAACTGCGCGTCGCCCCGGCACAAAACCCGCCAGAAAGCGTCGATATCGGGCGAACCGGGGAATCGGCCGCTCATCCCGATCACGGCGATAGCATCCTCGTCCTGCGGAGGGCCACGCCTTGCGAGCGCGGATGCCGCCAGCTTCGCCGCCATTCGGCGCGCTGAGCCAAGCGGAGATACCGATTCTGCGAGTTCGGCCAGCCAGGGCAGGCTTTCCTCGATCTCCGCACTGGACGGGCCGAAATCGAGCAGACACGCGATTTCATTCACCCCGGCGCGGCACGCGCGCTCGGCCACGCCCTTCGCCTCTTCGACCCCGCCGAACAAGCCGTCGCGGAAATAACGTTCGGCCGCGAACTCGACCAGAGCCTTGGTATCTTCGACCGCCTTGGCCTGGTCGCCGGTCATCGCGCCCTTGTGTCCGCCCAGACCCTGCTCGACATAGGCGGCCAGCGGCGCGCGGGCGACGGCCTCCGACCGCGCCATGTCCCGATGGACGAAGCTATGCAGCGCCAGGCTGACCCGGCCCGTATCTGGATCGAAGCCCGCCCCCTGCCGCGCTCCGCGATAGAGCGCGATCTTGGCGGCAAGTTCGTCATAGGTGATGCCCATCAACATGGTCAGCACGTTGAGGCCGCGCCGGCCCGCCTCGACAAAGGAGGCATCCTCCCGCGTGACCGTCAGCCAGCAGTTCAGATTGGGCTGCACCGGCCGGGGCAGCGGCAGAAGATCGACCGCCTCGCCCTTGCCATTGGCATAGCCGAGCGCCTCGCCGGACCAGAGCCGCTTCACCTCGTCGATCCGCTCCAGCCAGACCTTGCGCCGGTCCGCATAGGTCTCGGGGCTGATCGCGAAATCATTGGGGTTCCAGCCGCTGGCGAAGCCGAGATCGACCCGGCCGCCGGACAGGTTATCGATCATCGCCCATTGCTCGACCACTTCGAGCGGATGATGCAGGGGCAGGACCACCGAACCCGCGCGGATGCGGATCGATGTCGTCGCCTGCGCGAGGGCCGCGCCGAGAATGGCCGGCGAGGCATAGGCCCCGCCGAAGGAATGAAAATGCCGCTCCGGCACCCAAATCGCCTCGAAGCCGTGATCGTCGCCGAAGCGCGCAAGGCGATGGGCCAGGGCGTATTGCTCTTCTGCGCTGCGCCCGGATGCATCGGCGAAGAGCAGCAGGCTGAAGGACAAGTCGCTGGTGGGCGGCGCGCTTGCAGCCGGGCCCTGCGCAGTCTTGCCGGCGATCACGGCATCCGCGGCACGGCGCGCCGCTTCGTCGCGCTTCATCGCGGCTTTCAACAGGCGCAGCTTTTCGGCACGGGTCATGGCGGGCCCATCGCTCATTGCGCGGCCTCCATCACGCCAGGCCATAGAACCGCCGCAAGCTCGCGCGCCGTCGGATGGTCGAGCAGCATGCGCGGCGTCACCGCCTCGCCCGTTTCCTCTTCCAAGCGTTGGGCGACCCGCAAGGCCGCGATCGAATCCAGCCCGACATCGCGGAAGGGCGTGTCCGGGCCGAATTCCCCCGCCTCCAATTCCAGGACCTCAGCCAGGATGGCGCAGATCAGGGCCGTTCCAGTGTCAGCCCCGCCCGCCGCCTCGGCCGCGACAGGCGCTTGCGGGAGATACTCGGCCAGCAGGCGATCCAAGTCCTGGTCGCTCAAGCTGTCCAGATCCGGATCGGATTCGTCTCGCGCCGCAAGAGCCGGACCGGGCGGAAGGGAGAGAAGGCCCGGCAGCGCGGCCTCGAGCCGTTCGCCGAGAACCGGTGCGGCGACGAAGGGCCCCGACAGCCCTTCGCTCAGGGCGCCCGCGAACAGGGCCACGCCAGTTTCGCTGTCGCAGAATTCCAGCCCGACCGCGCCGAGCCCATCGCGCACCATGCGTTCGATGGATTCGTCGAACCGCGTGTGCATGCCGGTATCGCCCCAGCCGACCCATTGCAGGGACAGCCATTGCGTCGCCCCCCCGCCCGCCGCGCGCTGGGTAGCGATCGCGTCCATATAGCCATTGGCCAGGGCGTAGTCGCTCATCCCCGCGGCCATGCGCGGCACGGCCGAGGCGATGGAGGAACACAGCAGGACGAAGCGTGGGCTGTCCTCCGCCAGGGTGTCGAGCAAGCTATCCAGCCCCTCGACCTTCGGCTCGGCCACCGCGGCGAAATCATCGGCCCCCTTGTCGAGGAAGCGCGGCCGTTCGCCGCCGATCAGCCCGGCAGCATGGATCACCCCCGCAATCGGCCCCTGGGACCTGCGCACGCGCCCCAGGAACGCCGAGAGGCCATCCCCGTCGGTCAGCGAGCCGCCATGCAGGGCGATCTCCACCCCGGCGTCGCGCAGGGCGGCGAGGGGCGCAAGCTTGTCCCGCAAAGCCGAATCGCCATTCTCATCGGCCAGCAGCCCGACCCAGTCATCTTCCGGCGGCAGCGCCGTCCGGCCGATCAGGGCCAGTCGCCGCGCGCCCGCCGCGACCAATGCCTGGGCCAGGGCCAGACCGATGCCCCGCGTGCCGCCGGTCACGACATAGCTGCCCGCCGGGTCGACGAAGGGCGCCAAGCCTTTGGACGGAGAGAGCGGCGAAGCCGTCAGTCCTGGCCTGAACCTTTCGCCTCCGCGGTATCGGATTTCCGAATCCGCCTCG
>JAQCGR010000338.1 GCA_027619995.1 Pseudomonadota bacterium
CAGCGGTCAAAATGCGGGCGCAAAGCCGACCTCAATGGGTTCGACGAAGGCCAACCCGTCGATGCCTGCCGAGCCAGCAGGATATCCCGGCCCTTGGTACACGGCGAGCGACGGCGTTCGACTGCATCTCGATCCGAGAGAGGGTTCGGCATCCGTCGTCATGCCGAGTCATGTTCCGCTCACGCTTCTGAGCAAGGCGGGGAATTGGGGGCGCTTCCAGTATCAGGCCGCCGATGGCAATCAGGCGGATGGTTGGGTTTTGATGGCAAATGTCCAAGACAAACGCTGAGCGTCGGTTGGGCGTGACGGTATGCGCGTTGTCGTCGCCGCCCGCGGCGTCATTGTAGCCGTGGGCGGACGGGCTCTTGCAAATTCGATCTGATCCGCGGCGGGCCGCTCAGCCGCCCGTCAACCCGGCATAGGACCAGCGCGTGACCTCGGCCGCGCGGTTGTAGACATCGGCCTTCCATTGGTCGTCGTCGCCGTAGAAGGCGTCGCGGATCGCGCGCTTGATATCGCGGCCGAGCGGCGAGTTCACCTCGCCCTTGGCATAGAGCCAGTTGTCCGCGCGCACGGAGGCGAGCACGGTCTCCCAGGGCAGGGTGCCGTATTCGATGGCGATGCAGGTGCGCTCGGGCTTCGGCGCTTCGTCGATGGCCGCGACGGCCATATAGCCCGTGACCGCCGCCGAGGAGGAGGTGCCGTCCTCTGGCGAGGTGACCTCGCCGTTGTACCAGCGCTGGGCGCGCAGGAATTCCGGGTCCTCGGGCCCGCGCTCGAACTGGATTTCGCCATAGCCGCGCGGGCCCAGCCCGGTGTGATAGTCGATGACGCAGAGGCGTTGGCGATCCGCGCCATGCTCGCGCAGGACCGCGCGCCAGGTCTTGTTCGACCATGACGGCGCGACCCCCCCATAGAACAGCCCGTCGGCATGGCTGTACTGGCCCATGCTGACAACCTTCTGATAGTCCCCCTCGCCATGGGCTGCGATGTAGCCGGCGATGGCGGTATCCGCCGCGTCGCGCGCCGGGCCGTCCCAATCCGCCGGGACCAGCCAGGGATGCACCTCGGCATAGTCACGATTGGCCGGATGGCCGCCGGTGTGATCGACGAAGTTGCGGTTCAGGTCGATATTGTCCTCGTTGGTGCGCCGCAGATGCGCGAAGCCATGGGGATTATGGGCGTGGACCAGCACCACCGCTGTGTCCGCCGGGCGCTCGGCCACGACACCCTCGCGCATCAGGCCGACCATCGCGCCCGAGCCGCAGAAGCCCTCGACACCATGGGTGGCCGAGGTGCAGATGAGCGCGTTTGGACAGGAGGCGTCACCCGCCACCGCCACATCCATCGCCAGGGCGCCGCCATCGGGGCCTTTGCCCGGATGGGGATGGCTCGTCACCGCCATGCCGGCGGATTTGGCCGCATCCAGGAACTTGCCCCGCGCTTCCTGATAGTCGGCCGCGAAATATGCGCTCGTTGTCATGGCTGCCCCATCTTGTATCGCCGCTCCCGGCCCCAGATAATTCTCTCGATAATTCTCGGCGCGCAGGATGATCATGGCAATGGTTGTCGCGTCACTCAGGGGAGGACCGCATGAAGCCCGTGTTCCGTAAGGACGAATACAAGCGCCGCCTGGTGAAGGTGCGCGCGGCCATGGCCGAGAAAGGCATCGAGGTTTTGATCGAGGCCGATCCGGCCAATATGAATTATCTCACGGGCTATGACGGCTGGAGCTTCTACGTGCCCCAGCTCGTCGTCGTGCCGCCGGAAGGCGAGCCGATCTGGATCGGCCGGGGCGTCGATTTCGGCGGCGCCAAGCTGACCTGCTGGATGGCCGATGCGAATATCGTCGCCTATCCCGAGGCGATGGTGCAGCACCCGGTGATGCATCCCATGGATTTCGTCGGCGAGGAGTTGATCCGCCGCGGTCTCGGGAAGAAGCGCATCGGCTTTCCGGTCGACTGCTACTACTTCACGCCCCGGGCCTCGGCCGCGCTCGCCAAGGCCCTGCCCAACTCCAAGGTGGTCGAGACCGACCTGCTGGTGAACTGGGTGCGGCTGGTGAAATCCAATGCCGAGATCGAGTTGATGCGCCAGGCCGGCAAGGTTAGCGAGGCGCTCATCGCGGCCTATTACAAGGCCATGCGCCCGGGCCGCCGGCAATGCGACGCGGCGGGCGATATCCTGCGCACCGTCGCGGCGGGGACGGCCGAATTCGGCGGCGACTATCCCTCCTGCATGCCCTTCATTCCGGTCGGCGAGCAGACCCAGGCCTCGCATCTCACCTGGACCGACCAGATCATCGAGACAGGGCAGACCAGCTATATCGAATGTTCGGGCGTCCGCCACCGCTACCACTCGCCGCTCGCGCGCTCCATCTGGCTCGGCCCCAAGCCGCCGCAGAACCTGCTGGACGTGAACGCAGCGGTGCTCGAGGGCATGGATGCGGCCTTGGAGCAGGCCAAGCCCGGCAACACCTGCGGCATGATGGCCGATGCCTGGCAGAAGGTCCTCGATCGCTACGGCATCGTGAAGGAATCGCGGATCGGCTACGCCACGGGCGTGGGCTATCCGCCCGATTGGGGCGAGCACACGGCCAGCCTGCGCGCCAAGGACCCGACGGTGCTCGAGACCAACATGACCTTCCACATGATCCTCGGCATGTGGATGGACGGCTGGGGCTTCGAATCGAGCGAAACTTTCCGCATCACCGCAAAAGGCGCGGAATGCTTCGCCGACGTGCCGCGCGGTCTCAAGGTCATCGCCGGCCCGCGCGGCAAGGCGATGAGCGCGGGCAGGGCGAAGGCGAAGAGCAAGGCCGCGCCGGCGAGGAAGACGGCGGGGAAGAGCAAGGCCAAGACGACGAGGAAGTAGGCCTAGGCCGGACGGACGGCTGGAGGGAGAGCGCGGCGGCGACTTACGCGCCGTGCCTCCTGGCCGCTCGGCCGATCAGGCGTTGAACAGCGCGCCGATAGCGTCGGCCTGCAGGCTGGTGTCGAAGAGGCGCCAGGTTGCCGAACCCGCTGGCGTGTCCAACCGCATCAGGCCGGAATCCGCTTCCAGGCTGGCCTGGCCGCGCGGAAACAGCCTTTCGCCTTCGCGCCAGGGCAGGGTCGAGAACTCGATCCGCCAGGCGTCGTCGCCCTCGCCCAGACGGCCGTGCGAAATTTCGCAATCGAGACAGGCATCGATGGCGGCGCGGTCTTCGCCGGCCTCCCGGACCAGGTCGGGCAGGGACCGTCCCATGGCGAGATCGGCAGTCCGGGCGCGGGCGAACCAGAACCGGTCGTCGAGCACGATCAGGAACGCGTCGCGGGCGGCGCGGTCCCCGAAGGGCGTGCCGTCGGAGTCCCCCAGGCGAACCGCCAGCCGCCTCTCCTCG
>JAQCGR010000339.1 GCA_027619995.1 Pseudomonadota bacterium
CAATTGGATCAGGCCTTCCTTATCCCGCACGGCCGTCAGGGACATATCCGTCACGGTCACATTGCCCAGACGCACGGCCGCCGCATCCAGGGCGCCGACCCCATCGACCCTGATCGCCGCAATATGCATGGGCACATGCACGAATTCCGTTTTGCCTTCGGCGGCGGGCACGGGCGTGCCGATCCGGATCTCGGTGGCCTCCAGACTGTCGGCGCTGGCGAGTCCCAATTCCGTGCCCTCGACGCCCTCGACGGCGATCTTTTCAATCGAGATTATCTCGAGACCCCGCGCCCTGTCCGTCAGGGACAGTGCCTCGATGGCCGTGCGGCCGGCGGTGCGCGAGGTTATCGCGCCATCCGCCGTGCCGTTGATCGAGGTCGAACCCTCGAAAACCAGCGAATGGTAGATCAAGGCGATATCCTGAGCGACGAGGTGCACGACCGCATCCTCGGTTCGCAGCGAGCCGTCGAGATCGCCCGTCAGGGACCCGTCCGCCGCCACCCGCGCGGCGACCTTGCCCGTCCAGGCTACGCTGCCCTCCTGCGCCGCCACCTGCGGCGTATCCAACTTCCCGCTGGTGGCGGTGATCGGCCCGTCATGCGTCACCGAGACCGCACCATCCACGCGCTTCATTTCGAAGGCCGATTGCGGCAGTTCCAGATTTTCGAGGCTGGCGGTCTCACCGGCCTGATCGGCCCGCACGGAGAGTTTGTCGGCGGTGAGCGCCCCATTCAGCGTCAGACTGGCGCCATCGATGCTTTGCGCCACCTTGCCGGTCCAGGTCAGGGATTCGAGATCGACCGTGCGATCAGGCTCCACCGCCTGAATCCCCGAGATATCGATACCGCCACTCTGGTCCAGACTGAAACTCCCGTCGGGGCCGAGCGAGAAGGCGCTGGCCAGATCGCGCAGGCGGACGGATCGCACGGTCAGGGTGGATTCGCCGCCGTCGCTGACCGAGACGGTATCGAGACTCGCCGTGCCGTCCAGCTTCACGACCATTGTCTGGTCATCGGGCTCAGCCAGGGCGATTCGGCCGTCCCAGGTCAGGCTGCCGACACTCGCCGGCCCCTTTCCTGCCGGAAGCCCCACCGCCTTTCCCTCGAGGGTGCCCTTCAGTTCGAGATAGTCCTCGGGCGCACCGTCATACGAGATGAGCCCCGTCCAGACGATCGTGTCGCCGGAGAGATCGCCCGTCTCCAAGCCCAGGTTGACCGCGTTCGCACCGATACGCCCTTCGATCGCGATCTGGGGCGGCTCTCTCGCGGACAGCGCCGTGGTCAGCGCAACACGCGCATCGACCACGCCGGCGAGCGTCGGCAGCCCGGCATCGCGGAGAACGGTTTCAAAGGCCGCCAGGTCCAAACCGGAAATATCGAACTCAAGATCGCCACGGTTGATCGACGCGAAGGGCATAGCCGTGCCCTCGGCGCTGACCGTCGAATCGCCCAAGGTTCCCGAGAAACTGAAATTCGACGTCTCATCGGGCTGCCAGGCCAGCACGCGCCCGAAAGCAAGGTCGTCGAGCACGAGGGTCGTCTCGAAATCGGGTTCGGCGTAATGAAGGCGCGAACGGGAGATCGTCAGTTTGCCGAAGCCGAACTGCCATCCCCCTTCTTTTTCTTCCTCTTCCACCGCGCCGTCCGACAGGGGGGCGAGGCCGGCAAAGAGAATGCCGCCCGTCTCAAGCCGGCGGACATCGAGCAGCGCGCCCTCGATGGCGACAGCCGCCAAGTGGATACGGCTGGAAAACAGATCGCCCAAATCGACTTGAACGACCAGACGGTCCGCCGTCAGACGATCGCCATCACGGCCGGTGACGGCCAAGTCGGAAATTGTCGCAGCGGCGTCGAACGGATCGAATCCAACCGAGCCGATTTCAATCTCGCTCGCCCCCATCGCCTTGAGTTCGTCGGTCGCGACATAGCGAATCGCCAGCGGGACGACCAGATAGACCACCGCGACCAGGAACAGCACGACCGCCACACCGATCAACGGCCAGCGCCAGCGGCGAAGTTCCGTCCGGAATCGGCTTTTATCCGGGCTCGTTTCCGGTTCGACGCCCGGCTGCGTTGTCTCGTCGCTCATACGGCAAGAGACTAACGCATAACGGCCCGCTTTCAATTCACATAGGACGCCACACAGGGCCGCGCCCGCGCCGAGGGCGGCGCGGCGGTCGTCACCCCGGCCTGCGATCTATCCGTGGATTTCGAACAGGCCCGAGGCCCCCATGCCGCCGCCGATACACATGGTGACGACGCCGTATTTGGCGCCGCGGCGACGGCTTTCGATCAGGACATGCCCCGTCATGCGCGCGCCCGACATGCCATATGGATGGCCGATGGAAATCGAGCCACCGTTGACGTTCAAAAGCTCGTCGGGGATGCCGAGCCGGTCGCGGCAATACAGCACCTGGACCGCGAAGGCCTCGTTCAATTCCCACAGGTCGATATCGTCGATGCCCAGGCCATGGCGTTCGAGCAGGCGCGGGACGGAGAAGACCGGACCGATGCCCATTTCATCGGGTTCGCAACCGGCGACCGCGAAGCCCCGGAACGTGGCCAAGGGTTCCAGACCCGCCTTCTCGGCCGCCTTGGCCTCCATCACCACGCAGGCCGAGGCGCCGTCCGCGAATTGCGACGCATTGCCGGCGGTGATAAAGGCGCCCGGCCCCATGACGGGTTCCAGCTTGGCCAGCCCTTCCATATCCGTACCGGGCCGGTTGCACTCGTCCTTCTCCAGGGTGACTTCCTCGTCGCTTGTCTCGCCTGTCGCCCGATCCGTGACCTCCTTGATCGTGGTCAGCGGCACGATCTCGTCGTCGAAATAGCCGGCCTGCTGGGCGGCGGCAGTGCGTTGCTGGCTCTGGCAGCCGTATTCGTCCTGCGCCTCGCGCGAGATGCCGTAGCGCTTCGCGACGTTTTCCGCCGTCTGGATCATCGGCATCCAGAGTTCCGGCTTATGGGCCATCAGCCAGTCCTCATACATCATGTGCTTGTTCATGCTGTTATGGGTGCCGCTGATCGATTCGACGCCGCCCGCGACGGCGACGTCCATGCCCTCGTGGATCACCTGATTCGCCGCCGTGGCGATCGCCTGAAGCCCGGAGGAGCAGAAGCGATTAACCGTCTGGCCGCTGGTCGTGACGGGCAGGCCCGCTCGGATCACCGCGTTGCGCCCCAGATTCCAACCGGTCGTCCCCTCGGGGAAAGCGCAGCCGACGACCGCGTCCTCGACCGCATCGGGCGCAATGCCGGCGCGCTCAACCGCGTGGCGAATGGCATGGCCCATCAGGGTGGCGCCGTGGGTCTTGTTGAAGGCACCGCGAAAACCCTTGGCCAGAGGCGTCCTTGCCGTCGAGACGATCACCGCTT
>JAQCGR010000340.1 GCA_027619995.1 Pseudomonadota bacterium
GGGTGCGACGGCGGATGCCCACCAAGAAACTACGCCAGCCGCGAAAGATCGAAGCGGTGGACCTCGTCCAGCAGGGCGAGCAGCGAAGCGGCGGCCTGTTCGGTCAGCGCCTTGCCCAGCGCCGCCGTGGCTTTCGTGGCGTCGCCCACGACGCCGGCCGGGTTCAGATCCCCGGCATGCCAGTAGAAGCCGTGCGGCCCCTGGGGCGAGAGTTTTTCGAGGCCCTCTTCCCGCATGGCGGCGGTCAGGGACTCGAAACGCGCGATCCGGTCCTGGCGCACCAGCTCTGGCCTCAAATGCAACATCAGGGCGGTCTCGACCGCGCCGCCATGGATGCCCAGCTTGGCCTCCTCCCCGCCCACGGCGGTGGCCGCGTCGTAGAGGTCGGATGTGTTGGCCTTGGCCACCAGCATGCCGTGTTCGGCGCGCAGCCGCCCGGCGGCCAGGCCCATGATGTCGCGGTTGCCGCCATGGCCGTTGAGCAGGACCAGCTTGCGCAGCCCGAGCCGGGCCGGGCCGGCCAAGGTCTCGCAGATCGCATCGACCAGGGTTTCGGCCGAGAGACTCAAAGTGCCGGGGAAGCCCAGATGCTCGTCGCTCTTGCTCACCAGGATCGGCGGCAGGGCCGTCGCGGGCAGGCCCTCGGGCCGGCGCGCCATCGCCGCGGCCAGGATGCCCGCGCAGATATCGGCATCGGTCGAGAGCGGCAGATGCGGACCGTGCTGCTCGATCGCACCCAGGGGCAGCACGGCGACCAGCCCCGCGCCCTCCAGCCCGGCGATCTCCTCGCTCGTCATCTCGGCCCAATAGGGGCGCAGCATGGTCATGGAACGGCTCCAAACACGGCGCGACATGTCCCCACCCTTCGAGACGGCCGCTGGGCGGCCTCCTCAGGATGAGGACATGAAAGCAGGCACCCGGAAACTAGCACATTCTCACCCTGAGGAGCGGCCGCAAGGCCGCGTCTCGAAGGGTCAACGCCGGGGGCTGAAACCTGCCTCTAACCCACCCCCTACTCCGCCGTCTTGACCATGTAATCCAGCGCGCTCAGGGCGTGGGTGCGGACGATATGCAGGAAGGTCTCGATCTCAACATGCTCGTTCGCCGTGCCCATGCCCGTGGGCGGCGGGCCGTAGACATAGGCGGGGATGTTCTTGTGGCGCCACAGGCGGGCATCGGTGCCGCCCAGGCCGACGATCGGCACGGGGTCGTAGCCGCCGCTCTCCTTGGCGTTCTTCTGCAGGATCTCGACCATCTCGTGATAGGGATCGCACCAGCTCGGCGCGGTGTAGTTCATCTCCTCGTAGCGGGCCTGGGGATAGCGCGCCATGATCTCGTCGACGATGGCCAGCACCTGTTCCTTCTCGATGCCCACGGGCACGCGGATATCGGCCTCCATCCGTACGTTGTCGGGCACCATATTGACCTTCAGCCCGCCCTGGACTGTGCCGATGTTGAGGGTGACCTTGGGCACGATGTCCGCAGCCCCCTTCTCCATCGCCTTGTCCATCGCGTCATGGGCCTGGCCCAGGGCGCGGAAGACGTTGTCGGGCATGTTGGCCTCGATCTCCGTCACCCGCTCCAGCTCGCCCACGATGGCGGCGGCGATCTTGCTGGCGCTGTCGGTCTGGTGCGGATAGGCGCCGTGGGCGCCGCGCGTCTGGACCTCGATGAGCAGCCAGAGCGGCCCCTTCTCGCCGAAGCGGATGGTATTGGGCCCCGACGGCTCGCCGTTCAGGCAGACATCGCCCAGCACCTCGGGCTCGTTCTCGATCAGCCAGCGCGCGCCCCAGGGCCCGAAGGTCTCCTCGTCCGAGACGCAGGTCAGGGTCAGCTTGCCCTTCAGATACTCCTTGATGCGGTGGAGATAGCGATAGGTCATGATGCCGGCCGTGGTGCCGCATTTCATATCGGCAGCGCCCCGGCCCCAGACCTTGCCGTCGGCGATGGCGCCGCTCCAGGGCGGCTGGATCCAGCGGTCGTCCTTGGGATCGACCGGGAAGCAGTCGATATGCCCGTTCAGCACCAGATGCCGCCCCGGCCCCGCCCCGCCGTCGAAGCTCCCGACGATATTCGCCATGGTCGGCTCCGGATCGACGATCCGGTAGGGCAGCTTCTCGCCGTCCAGGAAATCCGTCAGATGCTTCACCGCCACCGTGGTATCCCCCGGTGGATTCGGCGAAGCCGCCGCAACGAAGGTCGAGAGGAACGAAATCAATGCCTCACGGTCGGCCTCGATCCAGTCGAGGACCTGCTGGCGCAGGGCAGCGTGGTCGGTGGTGGTTGTCATACGACGGCCCCTTAGTTTTTCAGGTCCGTTATACCCACGCGCCGAATGGACAGACAAATATTGAATGACCAATCCGGCGCATCGAAGCCGACTTCGCGCCACACTCTTCGAATACCGTCAATCGCGCGCATCGGGTGATCGGCACAAAAATCGCCGAATGCCTAGAGAATTTCGTCTCAACTAAACGAGCAACAGCGTCAAAGCATACGCACCCAATACTGTTAGAGCTGCGATTGCAGCCATAACAACAGCGCGACCTCTCAAACAACCTGAGGCTTTGCCGTAGCTAAACGAGAGTTCGTCCGTCGATTTGTCCATGGCCGTTCCGTAGAAATAACCGCAACCGCAAACGGTTCGGTCTCTTCCAGGGACGGTACAAATGTAGAACCTTTAGGTAGCCGGCGCAATGCACGAACGCCACTTATCCCCGTGGTTATTCCCTCGTAGGAAAAAACTTGCCGGTTCACGCGATACGGGGACGATAGCAATACTCCCGCAGCCGGTATAACCAATAGCCGATTCGCTGTATGGCGATGATAGGCTGTGCCAAGTGCTATGAATCCAGAGGCGATCAGCTATGTGGGCCGATATTCTTCAAACTATTTCGGTCATAATCGCAGCTGGCTCCATTGCTGCCGGCGTGACTGCATGGCGCCGTACTACAATCGGTCAAAAGCGTATCGAGTTAGCCGAAGAAACGCTCGTGCTCTTCATGCGAGCGAACGATGCGATTCACGACATTCGGGCTATTTTCTCATTTGGAGAACAGATCAAAGAGAGAAAAGTTAGTGAGGATGAAACGCCTGAAGAATCTTTTATAAAAAATGAAACCTATTTATTTATTCAAAAATATCAGAAATACTCAGAACTATTTGCAGAATTAAGTACTTTGCGTTATCGTTTTGAAAGCTATTTTAGATCGAAAGCTGTAACGCCATTTCTCAAAATCACCCGATTAGTGAACCTTATAGCACTCGAAAATACGCGACGCGCCCGATATCTTTATCACCTAGAGCATTTTCCGATCACTCTTGGTCATATCCGGCTGCGGCGAAGTAGTTTTGGCATTCTGTG
>JAQCGR010000027.1 GCA_027619995.1 Pseudomonadota bacterium
ACGAGTGCGTCCGCAACACGGCTCGAACGGCAATATCCGACGCGGCCGCGACCAATCGGCACGCAATCCGATGGTATCCGCATGGCCGCCGTTGCCAAACGCTGTCGGGTTGCCCGCCGAACGATCCAGGGTCAAAATCAACCGTGTGGGAGGGGCCCACATGGGGAATCCCGGTTCAAACGAGTCCCCACCGACAGACCCTGAAATGCGCAGCCCAGCGTTGCGCCGTCCACCGCCCACGCATGGACGAGGCCTGGGCCAGATGTTAGAAGGCGCCGGCTTGATTTGGACATAGCAGACGCAACGAGAGGAATCTGGGCATGAGCGACTTCCCGGCGAGCGAATTGTGGGATTTCACGATCTCGGTCTATGGCCGCGAGGGCGTGTCCGGCGCCTGCATCGCGCTTCAGGACCGTCGCGGCTTGGATGTCGACATGATCCTCATGTGCGGATGGCTGGGCGCCAGCGGGCGCGGTCGCACGAACGCCCAGGAGCTCGAGACCGCCTGGAAGGCGATCTCCGCCTGGCAGGCCGAAATCGTCGGGACCCTGCGCGCCGTGCGCCGGCGCATCAAGGAGGGCTATCCCCAGGCGCCCGAGGCTGCCGCGACCGCCGTCGGCAAGGCTGTCCTCAAGCAGGAAATCGAGGCCGAGCATGTCGCCCAGATCATGCTGGAAGCGACAATCGATCGGGCCGCACGGCCCGGTGTCGCGCCGGTCGAACAGGTCGCCGACACGGCGGCCAACCTCGCCCTTTATCTCAAAAGCCGCGGCGTCGTCCCCGATGACGAGGACCGCAAAAGCCTCACGACCATCCTGGCCGGCGCGGTTCCGGACCTGTCGGCCGACGATATCGCCAAGACTCTGGATTCGGCGCTCGGTAACTAGCGCGGTCGCTCAGTCCCAGCTGGCAAGGCTGCCCAAGCCGGCCGCCTGCTCGCGCAGGACGTATTTCTGCACCTTCCCGGTCGAGGTTTTCGGCAATTCCCCGAAGACCACGGTGCGCGGCACCTTGTAGCGCGCCAGATTCTCGCGGCAGAAGGCGACGATATCCTTTTCCGTCGCCGCCGCGCCGTCCCGCAGGGTAACGAAGGCGCATGGCGTCTCGCCCCATTTCTCGTCAGGACGCGCGACCACCGCCGCCTCCAACACCGCCGGATGCCGATAGAGCACCTGCTCAACCTCGATGGTCGAAATATTCTCGCCGCCCGAGATGATGATGTCCTTCGAGCGATCCTTGAGGTCGATATAGCCGTCCGGGTGCCAGACGCCCAGATCGCCCGTGTGGAACCAACCACCCGCGAAGGCCGCCTCCGTGGCGGCCGGATTCTTGAGATAGCCCTTCATCACGATATTGCCGCGCAGCATGACCTCGCCGATGGTCGAGCCGTCCATCGGCACGGGCACCATCGTCGCCGGATCGGCCACCATCAGGTCTTCCATGACCGGGTAGCGCACGCCCTGGCGCGACTTCATCGCCGCCCGGTCGCCGGGCGACAACGCGTCCCATTCCTCGTGCCAGGCGCAGACCGTGGCCGGGCCGTAGACCTCGGTCAGGCCATAGACATGGGTGACATGAAAACCGCGCGCTTCGATCGCTTCCAGGATCGCGGGCGGCGGCGGAGCGGCGGCCGTCATCACTTCGACTGTCTGCTGAAAGGCGCGGCGGTCTCCGTCCTTGGCGTTCACGAGCATGCCGAGAACGATGGGCGCGCCGCACATATGGGTCACGCCGGATTCGGCAATGGCGGCGAAGATCGCCCCGGCCTCGACCCGGCGCAGGCAGACATGGGTGCCGGCCAGAGCCGTGATGCCCCAGGGAAAACACCAGCCGTTGCAATGGAACATCGGCAGGGTCCAGAGATAGACCGGATGCTGGGGCATCTCCCAGGCCAGGGTATTGCCGATCGCGTTCAGATAGGCGCCCCGGTGGTGGTAGACCACGCCCTTGGGATTGCCCGTGGTGCCCGAGGTGTAGTTGAGCGCGATGGTCTGCCATTCGTCGGCCGGCAACTCGCCCGTGAAGGCCGGATCACCCCCTGCGATGAAGGCTTCGTATTCCATCTCGCCCAGCAATTCGCCGCCCTGGGCCATGGGATCGTCGATATCGATCACCGGCGGCGGCGAGTCGAGCATGGCCAGGGCCTCGGCGATCACGGGTGAAAATTCCCGATCCGTGATCAGCAGCTTGGCTTCGCCATGTTCCAGGATGAAGGCGATGGTCGCCGCATCGAGACGGGTGTTGAGGGCGTTGAGCACGCCACCGGTCATGGGCACGCCGAAATGCGCTTCCAGCAGTTCCGGAATGTTGGGCGCCATGACGGCGACGGTATCACCCAAACCGATGCCGCGCGCGGCGAGGGCCGAGGCCAAGCGCCTGCAGCGTTCCGCCGTCTCGCCCCAGTTCCGCCGCAGCGCGCCGTGGATCACCGCCGTCCGCTTGGGAAAGACAGCCGCCGTGCGGGCCAGATAGGTCAGGGGCGAAAGCGGCACATAGTTGGCCGCGTTGCGGTCGAGGTCCGTCTCGTAAGGATTGGCACCCATATCCGCGCCGCCTAGCCAAGCTTCTTTCGCAGGATCTCGTTGACGGCCTTGGGATTGGCCTTGCCCTGGGTCGCCTTCATCGCCTGGCCCACGAACCAGCCCACGACCGTCTGTTTGCCCTCGCGGAACTGTTCCGCCTGCTCGGGATTGGCCGCTATGATCTCGTCGACCACGGCTTCCAACGCGCCCGTATCGGTGATCTGCGTCAGTCCCTTGGCCTCGACGATGGCCGCCGCGCCCTTGCCGGTCTCGACCATCTCGTCGAAGACCTCCTTGGCGATGCGCCCGGAGATCGTGTTATCGGCGATCAGGTCGACCAGCTCGCCCAAGGCGGAAGCGGAAACCGGCGAATCGCCGATATCGAGGCCGGCCTTGTTGAGGCGGCCAAACAATTCGCTGATGACCCAATTGGCGGCCAGCTTGGCGTCGCGCCCCGCGGCGACCGCCTCGAAGTAATCCGCCCTGTCCTGCTCCGCGACCAGGATGCCGGCATCGTAGACGGTGATGCCGAATTCACTGACGAAACGCGCCTTCTTCTCGTCGGGCAATTCGGGCAGATCCGCCTTCAGGGCCGCGACCCAATCCGGATCGAGTTCCAGGGGCAGAAGATCGGGATCGGGGAAATACCGGTAGTCATGCGCCTCTTCCTTGGAGCGCATGGTCCGCGTCTCGCCCTTGCGGGAATCGAACAGGCGGGTTTCCTGATCGATCGTGCCGCCATCCTCGAGGATGGCGACCTGGCGTCGCGCCTCGTATTCGATGGCCTGCTGGAGGAAGCGAAGGGAGTTCAAGTTCTTGATCTCGCAGCGCGTGCCCATCGGCTCGCCCGGCTTGCGCATGGAAACATTGGCGTCGCAGCGCATCGAGCCTTCGTCCATGTTGCCGTCGCAGGTGCCGAGATAGCGCAGGATCGCCCGCAGCTTGCGCATATAGGCCGCGGCTTCCTCGCTGGTGCGCATATCCGGCTCGCTGACGATTTCCATCAGCGCCACGCCCGAGCGGTTGAGGTCGATGAAGCTGCGCTTCGGATCCTGATCGTGCAGGCTTTTGCCCGCGTCCTGCTCCAGATGCAGGCGCGTGATGCCGATCATCCGCGACGAGCCGTCCGCAAGATCGATCTCAAGCTCGCCCTTGCCAACGATAGGCCGGGTGAACTGGGAAATTTGATAACCAGCCGGCAGATCGGGATAGAAGTAGTTCTTGCGGTCGAAGACCGAGACGAGATTGATCTCCGCCTTGATACCCAGGCCCGTGCGCACGGCCTGATAGACGCAGACCTCGTTGATCACCGGCAACATGCCCGGCATGGCCGCGTCGACCAGGGAGACCTGGCTGTTTGGCTCCGCCCCGAATTCGGTCGAGGCGCCCGAGAACAGCTTGGACACGGAGGTGATCTGGGCATGGACCTCCAGGCCGATCACCATCTCCCACGCGCCGGTCGCGCCCTGAATCATGCTCATCGTCGCAGCTCCTTCATCCCTGCCGTGCCCGCGCCGCTAGACCGCAGCCGGCGGCAGGGTCGTGTAGAGAAAGGCGCGGTCATGGCGGAAATCGATGTAGACGCGCTCCTGTCCCAGGGTATCCAGGGTCGGCGCGATCAGATGTTCGGGCAAAAACATCTCGATCACATCGTCGGATACCTTGCGGTCCTTGGGCACCGTGCGCGATTCGGAAACGAAACGGATGCGCGCCACTTCCTTGCCGGCCGAGAAAAGCCGGATACGCGCCCGCTCGCCGCCCATCCCGCTGCCGGAACCGGCGATCCAGACCCTGTGCAAATCGACTTTCTGCGGCATCGCATCCGTCCTTATGGTTGTCGGCCCCGTCACCGGCCCGCAGCCGGCATCAGCCCTTGCGCCAGTCCGCGTCCTGCACTTCGCGCAGGGCGGTTTTGATCGGCCGTTCCGAGGGCACACATAGCATATTCACACTGACGATCCGGCCGAAGACGTTCTCGCTCTCGCCGAAGAAATTGTCCGCGTTGAAGAGACGCGGCAAGTGCCAGAACAGGCGGTAGTCCATCTCACGCAGCGCGCCGACCAGGGCCTCGGCCCGTTCGCGGCGGTCGTTTTCGACATAGAGCATCGGCCGGTAGGTCCGAATGGTCCGCTCCGCCCCTGCCACGACCTCCTGCTCCATGCCCTCGACATCGATCTTGATGAAGTCGCAGCGCGGCACATGCACATCGTCGATGCGCATCGCCGGCACGCCTTCCGAGGTGTCGTCCGTCGAATTGGCCGGCGCCAGGGGGATGCCGCCGAAATTGTTCTCGGCGCGGTAGTCGAGGCGCGGTACGCGGGCCGATCCGCCCGTCTTTCCGGCCGCCGCCCAAAGGGCATAGACATTCTCGCAGCCGTTCAGCGCCAGATTGGCACAGAGCATCTGATGGCTGACCCGCTGCGGCTCGAAGGTGACGACCCGGCCCGTGGCGCCGACCTTCTTGGCAAGCCAGACGGTATGGGCGCCGATATTCGCGCCCGCGTCGAAGGAGACGCTGCCGGGGCGAAGCAACTGGTCGAACAGCGCGATCTCGGATTCCGAGATCTCGCCGTAGCGATCGAGCGACCGGCCGACATAGCGGTCGAGCATGTTGTAGATGAACAATCCGTGCCGACAATGCTTGATCCGAAGATGGCCATGTTCGTGCAGCAGCGCCGCGGCAGCCCCAGCCGCAACCGCGGTCGCAACCTCCGGCCCGGCCTTGCTCATCTCGGTCAAGCGCCTGGAAGTGCGGGCGGGCGGGCGTCGAAACCTGCCGCTTCCTCCAGCACCCCGGCGGCGCGCAGCACCGTTTCCTCGTCGAACGGCCGGCCGACAAGCTGCAGACCGAGCGGCAAGCCTTCGCCCGACAGACCGGCCGGCACCGAGATCCCCGGCAGGCCGGCCATGCTGGCGGGTACGGTGAAAACATCGTTGAGATACATGGCGATCGGGTCGTCTTCCTTCTCGCCGATCGCGAAGGCCGCCGAGGGCGCGGTGGGCGCCAGGATCACATCGACATCCTCGAACGCATCGGTGAAATCCCTGAGGATCAGGCTGCGCACCTTCTGGGCCTTGAGATAGTAGGCGTCGTAATAGCCGGCGGAGAGCACATAGGTGCCGATCATAACCCGGCGCCGGACTTCCGCGCCGAAGCCCTCGCCACGCGTGGCTTCGTACATCGCATCGATGGAATCGCCCGGCAAGCGCAGGCCGTAGCGCACCCCGTCATAGCGCGCGAGGTTCGACGACGCCTCGGCCGGCGCCACGATGTAATAGGCCGCCAGAGCGTATTTCGTATGAGCCAGGCTGATCGGCACGCATTCCGCGCCCGCCGCGGTCAGCCATTCCTCGCCCTGGCGCCACAGCGCCTCGATCTCCTCGGGCATGCCGTCCATGCGGTATTCGGCCGGAATGCCGATCCGGAGCCCGCGAATATCGCCGGTCAGTGCCGCTTCGTAGTCCGGCACGGGCCGATCCACAGAGGTCGAATCCTTGGGGTCATGCCCGGCCATGGAGCACAGCATGAGCGCCGAATCGCGCACCGTCCGCGTCATCGGCCCGGCCTGATCGAGAGAGGACGCGAAGGCGACGATGCCCCAACGCGAACAACGCCCATAGGTCGGCTTCAGACCGACGATACCGGTGAAGGAGGCCGGCTGGCGGATCGAGCCGCCGGTATCCGTGCCGGTCGCGCCCAGGGCGATGCGCGCCGCGACCGCGGCCGCCGAACCGCCGGACGAACCGCCGGGAACCAGCGTGCGGTTGTCGCCCTTGCGCCGCCAGGGGCTTTCCACTGGGCCGAAATGGCTGGTGACATTCGCCGAGCCCATGGCGAACTCGTCCATATTCGTCTTGCCCAGCATGACCGCGCCGTCGCGCCAGAGCTGGCTCGTGACCGTCGATTCGTAAGGCGGGCGAAAGCCCTCAAGGATATGCGAGCCGGCCGTGGTCAGGACCCCTTCCGTGCAATAGAGGTCCTTGATGGCGAGCGGAATGCCGTCGAGCGGCCGGGCCTCTCCCTTGGTGCGGCGCGCGTCAGAGGCCTGCGCCATCTCCAGCGCGCGCTCGGGCGTCTCGGTCACGAAGGCATTGAGCGAGCGGGCCGCCTCCATCGCCGCGAGATGAGACTCCGTCAGATCGCGTGCCGAGAATTCTCCCTGGGCGAGGCCGTCGCGCGCCGCCGCGATGGTGAGATCGGTGAGCTGCGACACGGGCTACTCCATCACCTTGGGCACGGCGAAATACGCCGCGACCGAGTCGGGCGCATTGGCCAGAATCTTCTCCGGATAGCCGCCGTCGGTCACCTTGTCGGGGCGCTGCTTGAGACGCTGGGCGACCACGCTGGTCATCGGTTCGACCGCGTCGGTATCGACCTCGTCGAGCTGTTCGACCCATGAAATGATCGTGCTGAGTTCACCGGCCAGCGCGTCCAACTCCGCCTCCGGCACGCGAATGCGCGCAAGCTTCGCGATATGCGCGATCGCTTCCCTGTCCAGCGCCATGACAGTTCCCTCGAACCTTGGTCTACGAACCGATTTTGCCGCGCCCGGGCAGTGCGCGGCGAGTCGCGCGGACCCTATCACCCGCCCCTTCGGGCCAGCAAGCCTGGCGCTTGCCGCGAGCCGTTCCGGGCGCTATGCACGGCCGATGGCGCATCTCGATATTCACGAACTCGGCGCGGCCCTGAAGCGGGGCACACGCCTTCTCGGCCTCGATCTCGGGGAGAAAACGATCGGCCTAGCGATCAGCGATTCGATGCTCTCGCTGGCCAGCCCCCTGGAAACGATCCGGCGCGCCAAGTTCACGGCCGATGCCGAAGCTATCCGGCGGATCGTGGAGGATCGCTCGATCGGCGGCTTCGTCCTGGGCCTGCCCATCAACATGGACGGCAGCGAAGGGCCGCGCTGCCAATCGACCCGGCAATTCGCGACCAATCTGATCGAGCGCATCGATCTGCCCTTGGCGCTCTGGGACGAGCGTCTGTCGACGGCCGCAATCCAGCGCCTGCTGGTCGACGAAGCGGATATGAGCCGGCGAAAGCGTGCGGAAGTGGTCGACAAGATGGCGGCCGCCTACATCCTGCAGGGCGCCCTCGACGCTTTGCGGTTTCGGCGCTCCGGGCCGCCGTGATCTCGATTCTCGAGGCGATCGCGCCCGTCTTCCTGATCATCGCAGCGGGCTATGCGATCCGTTCCCGGGCCATGCTGCCCGAATCCTTTTGGGCGCCGGTCGAAAGCATCACCTTCTGGTGCTTTTTTCCGGCCCTGCTGTTCTACCGGACCTCGACGGCTCAACTGGCAGGCCTGCCGCTTGTCGAAATGCTGGTCGCCCTGGCCGCGGCCATCGTGGTCTGCGGCCTTCTGGTCGTGGCGCTCGTCCCCGCCATGAAGCCCAGCGGACCGACCTTCACCACCCTGCTCCAGGGGTCGATCCGATCGAACGTCTATATCGGCCTGGCCGCCGCGACAGGGTTGTTCGGCGCCGAGGGCACGGCCCTGGGAGCCGTCGCCGTCGCCGGCATGACGCCGCTGGTCAATTTCCTGAGCGTCGTCGCCCTCGCCCGTTTCGGCCGGTCCGAGCGCAAACCTAGCGCGCGCGATGTCGCCAAGGCGGTTATCACCAATCCGATCATCGTCTCGGTGCTCTGCGGCTTCGGCCTCAATCTGAGCGGTATCGAACTGCCCCGCCTGGCCACGGAAACGGTTCGAATCCTGGGCGCTCCCTCACTGCCCCTCGCCCTGCTCGCCGTCGGCGCAGGCCTCGACCTTGCCACCGCGCGCCAGGCCGGACGGCAGGTTCTCGTCTCCTCGGCGATCAAACTGCTCGCCATGCCGCTCGTCGCCTGGGCGGCGTGCCTCGCCATGGGCGTGGGCCCGACGCCGACCACAGTGGTGGTGCTCTTCGCCGCCCTGCCGACCGCGACCAGCGGCTATATCATGGCCCGCAAGCTGGGCGGCGACGCCCGGCTGATGGCCGCCATCATTTCGGCCCAGACCGTGGCTTCCGCAATTTTCCTGCCCGTGGTCCTGATTCTGCTGCGGTAAGAGCGATCCCGCCTTGCCGCCCGCCCTGGGCGCGACTTATAGTCGCGCCTTAGCATGAGCGTCGCGCCCACCCCCAGTGATGGAACCCGGTTTCCGCACAAGAATCTCTTGGGCATCGAGGGACTGTCGCCGGACGAAATCACCCTCTTGCTCGACCTCTCCGAGACCTATGTCGAGCAGAACCGGCGGCCGGACAAGAAGCAGTCCGTGCTCCGCGGACGCACCCTGATCAACCTGTTCTTCGAGACCTCAACCCGGACGCGCACCAGCTTCGAACTGGCGGGCAAACGCCTGGGCGGCGACGTCATCAACATCTCGGTCAGCGACAGCGCCATCAAGAAGGGCGAGACCCTGATGGACACGGCGATGACCCTCAATGCGATGCATGCCGATGTCCTGGTCGTACGCCATCCCTTCTCGGGCGGCGTCGCGCTGCTTGCCCAGAAGGTCAATTGCGCGGTCATCAACGCCGGCGACGGCAGCCACGAACACCCGACCCAGGCGCTGCTCGACGCCCTGACCATCCGCCGCCGCAAGGGCCGGCTGGCCGGGCTGACCGTGGCGATCTGCGGCGACGTGATGCACAGCCGCGTCGCGCGCTCGAATATCCATCTGCTGAACACGATGGGCGCGCGGGTGCGCATCGTCGCGCCCCCGACCCTGGTGCCGGCCCAGGCCGACCGCCTTGGCGTCGAGGTCTTCACCGAAATGGAACCCGGCATCACCGATTGCGATATCGTGATGATGCTGCGCCTGCAGTCGGAGCGGATGAGCGGCAGTTTCGTGCCTTCGGTGCGCGAGTACTTCCATTTCTGGGGCCTCGACTACGAAAAGCTCGGCGCGGCCAAGCCAGAAGCCCTGATCATGCATCCCGGGCCGATGAATCGCGGGGTCGAGATAGACAGCGAAGTGGCCGACGATGTCGGGCGCAGCCTGATCCACGAACAGGTCGAGATGGGCGTGGCCGTGCGCATGGCCTGCCTCGAAACCCTGGTCGGCCAATTGCCGAGCCTGGACGGGGCTGAAGGGAACACGGCGCAGTGACGGCGAACGGCGAGAAACGGGCAACGGGCAAGGTCGCCTATATCAATGCGCGCCTGCTCGATCCGGCCACCGGGCTCGACGCCACGGGCGGACTGCTGACCGTCGGCGAGACGATTGCCGATTTCGGCCCCGGTCTGTTCGCGGGCGGCCAGTTCGAAGTCGGTATACCCGATGACGCCCAGGTGATCGATTGCAAGGGCGCCTGTCTCGCCCCCGGCCTGATCGATATCAGGGTCCAGTTGCGCGACCCCGGCGAGGAGCACAAGGAGACAATCCAGAGCGGCAGCCGCGCGGCAGCCGCCGGCGGCGTCACCGCCATGGTCTGCCTGCCCAACACCGACCCGCCGATCGACGACGTCTCGGTCCTCGAATTCATCGCCCGCCGCGCGCGCGAGGTGAAGTTGGTCAAGGTCTACGCCTATGGCGCCCTGACCCGCGGGCTGGAAGGGCGCGAGATTACCGAGATCGGCCTGATGGCAGAGGCCGGCGCGATGGGTTTCACCGATGGGGTCAAGGCGACCGCCGATGCAACCGTGATGCGCCGCGCCCTGTCCTACGCCACCGCCTTCGGCAAGCCGATCATCCAGCATCCGGAAGAGCCGAGCCTGGCCGCCGGCGGCGAGATGAACGAGGGCGAGATCGCCATGCGCCTTGGCCTCAAGGGCATCCCCGCCGTCGCCGAGACGATCATGGTCGAGCGCGACCTGCGCCTGGTCGAATTGACCGGCGGGCGCTATCACGCGGCCCATCTCTCGACCGCTGGGGCGATTCAGCGCATCCGCGAAGCCAAGGCCAATGGCTTGCCGGTGACCTGCGACACCGCGCCCCATTACTTCGCCCTGAACGAAATGGCGGTGGGCGACTACCGCACCTTCGCCAAGGTCTCGCCGCCCCTGCGCGCCGAGGCCGACCGGCGCGCCGTGATCGAGGGGATCAAGGACGGGACGGTCGACGTGATCGCCAGCGATCACGCACCCCAGGATCAGGATTCCAAGCGGCTGCCCTTCACCCAGGCCGAGTTCGGGGTGGTCGGGCTCGAGACGCTGCTGCCGATCTCTCTCGAACTGGTCCATAACGCCCATATGTCGCTGATCGAGGTGCTGGCCCGGCTGACCAGCCGGCCCGCGGATGTCCTCGGCCTGCGCAGTGGCCGCCTGGCAAAGGGTGGCCCCGCGGATCTGGTCCTGTTCGATCCCGACCGGCCCTGGCGGATCGAGGACGGCGAATTGAACAGCAAGTCCAAGAACTCGGCTTTCGACGGCCGGCCGGTCCAGGGACGCGTCTTGCGAACCGTGGTCGACGGGCGCACGGTCTACACTCTCGACAGATGAACGGAGGCGCAGGGCGTGCCCGATCTACTCGGCGATTTTTCGCATACATGGCAGTTCTGGGTGATCGGCGCCGTCGGTTATCTCCTTGGCTCGATTCCCTTCGGGCTGCTGATTTCGCGCCTTGCCGGCCAGGGCGACATCCGCAAGATCGGCTCAGGCAATATCGGCGCGACCAATGTCCTGCGCACCGGGCGCAAGGATCTGGCGGCTCTGACACTCGTGCTCGACATGGGCAAGGGTGCACTCGCCGCGATCCTGGGGATGCGCTACGGCCCCGACGCCATGGTCTTCGCCGCCAGCGGTGCGATGCTGGGCCATATCGCGCCGATCTGGCTCAAGGGCCGGGGCGGCAAGGGCGTCGCCACCGCCTTCGGCGTCCTCATCCCGATAGCATGGCAGGTCGCCGCGGCCTGCGCCGCGATCTGGCTGATCGTTGCCGTGGTCACGCGCTATTCCTCGCTCGCCGCGCTGATTGCCTTCGTCGCCGCGCCGGGGCTCGCCAAGCTGTTCGCGGATCAGCAGGTCGCCGAGTTCGGCCTGTTCCTGGCCGTCGTCATCATGGTCAAGCATATCCCCAATCTCGGCCGCATCATCAAGGGTCAGGAAAGCCGTATCGGAGAGGCCGAGAAGGCTCCGCCCGAAGCCCCGGCCAAACCCTCGGCCCAACCGCCACGCAGCCACGACGCCTGACCATGGTAGCGGGGGCGGCCGCGGCAGAGCGCGAGCGTATCGACCGCCTGCGCCTGATCCGCAGCGAGAATATCGGCCCCATCACCTTCCGGCGCCTGATGGCCCACTACGCCAGCGCCGCCGACGCGCTCGACGCCTTGCCCGCACTTTCTCGGCGCGGCGGGCGGCGTGGAGCGGTCACCGTCTGCCCGCGCGACCGGGCCGAGGCCGAACTCGCCGCGGCCGAGGACCTGGGCGGCCGCCATGTGATCTGGGGCGATGCCGACTACCCTGCCCTCCTGGCCCAGATAGAGGATGCCCCGCCCGCCTTCACCGTGCTGGGCGACGCGGCCCTCCTGTCCCGCCGGTCAATCGCCGTTGTCGGCGCGCGCAACGCTTCCGCCAACGGCCGCCGCTTCGCCAGGACGATTGCCCGCGACCTCGGCGAGGCGGGTTTCGTCGTCGTTTCGGGCATGGCGCGAGGGATCGACGGGGCGGCCCATGAAGGCGCGCTGACAAGCGGCACGGTGGCTGTGCTGGCCGGTGGTTCCGACAATATCTATCCGCCGGAACACGAGGCCCTCCACGCCGCGATTCGCGAGCAAGGCGCGATCCTCGCCGAACACCCGCCCGGCACGGTGCCCCAGGCCCGCCATTTCCCCTTCCGCAACCGGATTATCGCCGGGCTTTCCTTGGGAACAGTGGTTGTCGAGGCCGCCAAACGCTCCGGCTCGCTGATCACCGCGCGCCAGGCCGGGGAACAGGGGCGCGAGGTCTTCGCCGTGCCCGGATCGCCCCTGGACCCGCGTTGCGGCGGCACCAACGATTTGATTCGCCAGGGGGCTGTCCTGACCGAATCGGCCGCCGACGTCCTCGAATCCCTGCCTGGCACCGAAGCGCCGAGACTGCCCGTCCGGCCGCCCGCCGAATTGGCCGAAACCTCTTTTGAGGACAGCGATTCGGCCATCGAGAATGCCCGTGCCAAAGTCGTCGAGGCGCTCGGCCCCGCCCCGGTTCCGGTTGACGAAATCGTCCGCCAGTGCCATCTGTCCCCGTCCGTCGTCTCGACGGTGTTGCTCGAATTGGAGTTGGCGGGACGGTTGGAGCGCCACCCTGGCAATCAGGTTTCGGGCGCCTAACCCCTTCCCGTCAGAGCATTTTTCGAGCCGAAACAGAACAATGGGGCGCATCTCCTGATGAATGTCGTCGTCGTCGAATCGCCGGCCAAGGCCAAAACGATCAACAAATATCTGGGACCGGATTACACGGTTCTGGCGAGCTATGGCCATGTCCGCGATCTGCCGCCCAAGGACGGATCGGTCCGCCCGGACGAAGATTTCGAGATGAGCTGGCAGGTCGATCAGCGCAGTGAAAAGCAGATCAAGGCAATCGCCCAGGCCCTCAAGGGCGCCACCGCGCTCTATCTCGCAACCGATCCGGATCGCGAGGGCGAAGCGATCTCCTGGCATGTCCGCGAAGTGCTGGAGCAGCGCAAGGCCCTCAAGGACGTTGTGGTCAGCCGGGTGGTCTTCCACGAAGTCACCAAGGGCGCGGTGCTCGAGGCCATGACCCATCCGCGCGAGATCGACGTCGCGCTGGTCGACGCCTATCTGGCGCGCCGGGCGCTCGACTATCTCGTGGGCTTTACCCTTTCGCCCGTGCTGTGGCGCAAGCTGCCGGGCAGCCGTTCGGCCGGGCGTGTGCAATCCGTCGCCCTGCGCCTGATCTGCGAACGCGAATCCGAGATTGAGCTGTTCAAGCCGCAGGAATTCTGGACCGTCGAAGTCACCTTCACGACCGAATCCGGCGAGACATTTACGGCGCGCCTGACTCATTTCGACGGCGCCAAGCTCGACAAGTTCGACCTGGCCAACGAGGTAGCCGCGAAACGCGCCGCCGATGCCATCGCCGGCGCCAATTTTGCGGTTGGCGAAGTCGAGAAGAAACGGGTCAAGCGGCATCCCCGCCCGCCCTTCACGACGTCGACCCTGCAGCAGGAAGCCTCGCGCAAGCTGCGCCTGGGTGCGAGCCGCACCATGCGCCTGGCCCAGCAGCTCTACGAGGGCGCCAACCTGGGCGGCGAGACGGTCGGCCTGATCACCTATATGCGGACCGACAGCGTGGTCTTGAGCCAGGAGGCCATCCATAGCGGGCGCGCCGCGATCCAGCGCCTCTACGGCGACCGCTATGTCCCGGAGAAGCCGCGCGTCTATCGCACCAAGGCGAAGAACGCCCAGGAGGCCCATGAGGCAATCCGCCCGACGGATATGTCCCGGCTCCCCAAGGATATGGCCCAGTATCTCGATTCGGACCAGCTTCGCCTCTACGAGCTGATCTGGAAGCGAACCATCGCGTCCCAAATGGAAAGTGCGGAGTTCGACCAGGTTGGCGCCGATATTCCGGGCTCGGATGGCCAGACAATCCTGCGCGCGAACGGCTCCACCCTCGCCTTCGACGGCTTCCTCGCGGTTTATCAGGAAGGCCGCGACGATGTTGCGGACGAGGACGGCGACGACCGCACGCTGCCGCCGCTCGCCGCCGGCGACGGCCTCGAACGCGGCGACATCCTGCCCGAGCAGCATTTCACCCAACCGCCGCCGCGCTATACCGAAGCGAGCCTGGTGAAGCGTCTTGAGGAGTTGGGCATCGGCCGGCCCTCGACCTATGCCAGCATCATCGAAATTCTCAAGGACCGAAACTACGTCCAGATCGACAAGGCCCGCTTCGTTCCCGAAGACCGGGGACGCGTCGTCACCGCCTTCCTCGAAAGCTTTTTCGCGCGCTATGTCCAATACGGATTCACCGCCGAACTGGAGGACAAGCTCGACGACGTTTCCAACGGCACGATCGACTGGAAGCAGGTCCTGCGTGAGTTCTGGGAGGCCTTCGAAACCGCCGTGGCCGGAACCAAGGACCTGTCCCTGACCCAGGTCATCGACGCGCTGGACCACGATCTGGGCCCGCATTTCTTCCCGGTCAGGGAAGCTGGCCGCGATCCGCGCACCTGTCCGACCTGCGAGGGCGGGCGCCTCGGCCTGAAACTCGGCAAGTTCGGCGCCTTCATCGGCTGCTCGAACTATCCCGAATGCCGCTATACCCGTGCCCTGGTCATCGCCGCTGGCGCCGAGGAGGATGCCGAGGCCGGCAATGCAGGGCCCCGCGAGATCGGCGAGGATCTGGAAAGCGGCCAATCGATCACCCTGCGCAAGGGGCCCTACGGCCCCTATCTGCAGCTGGGCGAGGCCGTCGAGAAGGGCGCCAAGCCGAAACGCGTCTCCCTGCCCAAGGGAGTCTCGCCGGCCGATGTCGATCTCGAACTGGCGCGCAAACTCATTTCGCTGCCGCGTCTGGTCGGCGATCATCCGGAAACCGGCAAGCCGATCGTGGCCGGACTCGGCCGCTACGGCCCCTATATCCAGCATGACGGCGCCTATACCTCACTGCCCGCCTTCGAGGACATGTTCGAAATCGGGCTGAATCACGCCGTCTCCCTCATCAAAGACAAGAAGACGGGAGGCGCAGCCGCGCTGCATGAGTTGGGCGACCATCCGGCGGACAAGAAGCCGGTGCGGATCATGAACGGCCGCTATGGCCCCTATATCAAGCACGGCCGCAACAACGCCCCGATCCCCAAGGGCAAGGCGCCCGAGGAAATCAAGCTCGACGAGGCCGTGGCCCTGCTCGAGGCGCGCGCCGCGAAGGGCGGCGGAAAGGCCAAGCCGAAAGCCAAGGCCGCTCCGAAGAAGGCAGCCAAGGCCAAGACCGGCGCAAAGGCGAAGGCCAAACCAAAAGCGAAGCCCAAAGCCAAGGCCCCGGCCAAAGCGGCCGCCTCGGCCGGCAGCGACTAGGCCGCCGATTTTGGCCAAGGGCGAACGCAAGCCCGGACATTTCCCGACCAAGGAGGCGGTTCTCGACTTCATCCGGCAGAATCCGGTCGAAGTCGGCAAGCGCGAGATCGCGCGGGCCTTCCGGATCACCGGACCCGACCGCCGCCGCTTGCGCGAGTTGCTGCGCGAGTTGGAAAACGAGGGCGAGATCGCGAAGGAGCGGCGCCGCGTCATGCCGACCGACCGACTGCCCTCGGTCACCGTGGTGCGGATCGACGAGGTCGATATCGACGGCGAGGTCATCGCCGTACCGACCCGCTGGCAGGGCGACGGCCCGGCCCCCCGCATCTACCTGTCGCGCACCGGCGCCGGCATCAGTGCGCCGGCGGTCGGAGACCGGCTGCTTGCTCGGCTGAAACCCCTACCCGACGGCGGCTATGAAGGCGAGGCGATGCGCCGGATCACGGCCGCGCCCACGGTGGTTCTCGGCGTCTACCGCAAGGGGCCCCGCGGCGGTCGGGTCCAGGCGACGGACCGGCGGCTGCGCGACGAATTCGAGATCGGCGCGGGAGACGAAGGGGCGGCCGGTCCCGGCGATCTCGTGCTGGTCGAAACCCTGGGCCGCGAACGCGCGGGCCTCGTCCGCGGCCGGGTGACCGAGGTTATCGGGCGGCTCGACGACCCGGGCTCCTTCAGCCTGGTCTCGATCCATACCCATAACATCCCGACCGAGTTCTCTGCCGCCGCGCTCGCCCAGGCCAAGGCGGCCGAGCCCGCCGAACTCGGCGACCGAAGCGACCTGCGCGACCTGCCACTGGTCACCATCGACGGCGCCGATGCGCGCGATTTCGACGACGCGGTCTGGGCCGCGCCCGATCCCGAGACCGAGGGCTGCTGGCGAATCATCGTCGCCATCGCCGATGTGTCCTGGTATGTGCGCCCCGACGATGCCCTGGACCGGGCCTCGGCCCTGCGCGGCAATTCGGTCTATTTCCCGGACCGGGTCGTGCCCATGCTGCCCGAGGCCCTGTCCAACGATCTATGCTCACTGAGGCCAAACGAGGACCGCGCCTGCCTGGCCGCGCATCTGCGGATCGACAGCGAGGGCAAGGTCACGTCGCGCCGTTTCGAACGCGCGCTGATGCGCTCCTCCGCGCGCCTCACCTATGAGCAGGCTCAGGCGGCCCATGACGGCCACCCCGACGAGACGACGGCACCGCCGGTGGATTCGGTCATCGCCCCGCTCTACGGCGCCTATGCGGTGCTGGCCGAGGCGCGGCGCAAGCGCGGCGCGCTGGAAATCGATCTGCCGGAACGCCAGGTCCGCTTCGACGACGCCGGCCGCATCGCGGGGATCGAACCGCGCACCCGTCTCGACAGCCATCGCCTGATCGAAGAATTCATGATCGCGGCGAATGTGGCCGCAGCGGAAGCCCTGGAAAGCCGTCGCGCGCCGGTGATGTACCGGGTCCATGACGCACCCGACCGCACCAAGATCGCCGCTATCGCCGAATTTCTCAAAGACCTCGGCTATCAGCTGACGCTCGGCCAGGTCCTGCGGCCCGCGCTGTTCAACCAGGTCCTCGTCAAGGCGAAGGGCACGCCGGAGCAAGCGCTTATCCACGAAGTCGTCCTGCGCAGCCAGTCCCAGGCTGTCTATTCGCCGCACAATCTCGGGCATTTCGGTCTGGGCCTGCGCCACTATTGCCATTTCACCTCGCCCATCCGCCGCTATTCGGATCTGCTGGTCCACAGGGCTTTGGTTCGCGCCTTCGACCTGGGGCCCGGCGCCCTGCCCGCCGGGGCCGAGGATCGCTTCGAGGCCCTCGGCGAGCAGATCTCGAACCATGAACGGCGCGCCGTCTCGGCGGAGCGCGACGCCATGGACCGCTATGTCACCGCCTTCATGGCCGATCGGGTCGGCGCCACCTTCGAGGCCAGAATCAACGGCGTGACCCGCTTCGGTCTGTTCGTCACCCTGGCCGAGACGGGAGCCGACGGCATCGTTCCCATGCGCAGCCTGTCCGACGACTACTACGACCATGACGAAGAGAAGCATTGCCTCGTCGGGCGCGCCACGGGCCGGCGCTTCCGGTTGGGCGACCCGGTGGAAGTCCGCCTGCGCGAAGCGAGCGAGGTGACCGGCAGCCTCGGCTTCGAACTGATCGCCGGCGGCAGCATCCCGGAGGGCGGCGCCCCGCGCACCAGCAGAAAGTCCGTGCGCAAGCTCCAGAAAAAAGCGCCAAGAAAAGGCAAGATTTCGCGCGCCCGGAAAAAGGAGCGGCGCAAGTGATGCGCCGAATCAAACGAGAAAACGCTTTATTTGGTGCTTAACAGCAGCCCCTGCGATAGTGTGGCCCTGCCCTGGTAAGGGGCGACGACAAAACTGAACCGGCGATGATTCGAGAGCACCACCCGTTTTCCCATCCGGCGCCCGCGCCGCGACCGGGCGTGGCAAGCCCGGCCCGGTTGAGTGCCTATGCTGCCATCGGACTCGCCTTGCTCCTCTCGGGCTGCGTCAGTCAGAGGGTCTCCGGCACCTCTTTCGAGGCCGACACCAAGCTGGTTTTCTCCAAGGGATACGGCGATATCGCCGAGCGTTACATCGAAGATGTTCCGGTCGGAGACATCGCCTTCGACGGCTTGCGTGGAATCACCGACATCGATTCGGCGCTCCTGGTCAAGCGCGATGGCGGGCAGGTCCAACTGGCCAACGCCGCCGGGCCGATCGGATCCTTCACCGCCCCCGGTCAGCGCGACGTGAACGGCTGGGCGCAGTTGACGAGCGCGGCACTCAGCGCCAGTCGCGCGGCGTCGCGTGAGTTGTCCGAAGCGGAGCCCGAACGGATTTATGAAGCCGTGTTCGACGAGGCCTTGTCCGGCCTGGACGGTTTCACGCGCTACTCCTCGGCCCGCGACGCGGACGAAGAGCGGGCCAGACGCACCGGTTTCGGTGGCGTCGGCATACGCATCAAGATGGACGGCGAGAAACCGGTCGTGATGTCGATTATCGAGGACACCCCGGCGGAAGCCGCCGGCCTCCTGCCGGAGGATGTGATCACCCATGTCAACGGCTTTCCGATCACCGGGAGGGATTTGGCCGACATCGTCGACCGGCTACGCGGCCCGATCGACACCCATGTCGATCTGACGGTGACGCGGCCCTCGACCGACGCATCCCTGACCTTCGCGATCAAGCGCCAGCGCATCATTCCGCCGAGCGTCGTTGCGCGGCAGGACGGCGACTACCTCTATGTCGCCATCAGCCATTTCAACCAGGACACGGCCCACCAGCTCGACAAGGCGATCACGGAACTGCGCAGCGCCATGGGCAGCCGCCTGAAGGGGCTGGTTCTGGACATGCGCGACAATCCCGGTGGCTTGCTGGACCAGGCTGTCGAAGTCGCGGATATGTTCCTCGACAGCGGCACGATCCTGAGCACCCAGGGCCGGCATTTTGACAGCTTTCAGTCTTACGAGGCGGAGCAAGGCGATATCGTCCGCGGTATTCCGATCGCGATCCTGGTCAACGGCAACACCGCCTCTGCGTCGGAAGTCGTCGCAGCGGCCCTGCAGGACCATGACCGCGCGATCATCATCGGCACGACATCCTACGGCAAGGGAACGGTGCAGACGGTGATCCGCATGCCGAACGAGGGCGAGCTGATTCTGACCTGGTCGCGCATCCATGCACCGTCGGGCTATACCCTTCACCGGCTGGGGGTCATGCCGGCGGTCTGCACCAGCGGCATGACCGAAGGTGCGGGACAGGTCATCAGCCGGGTCCGCCGCCGGGAAGCGGAGCAGGCCGATCTGATGCGGAAATGGCGTGCCGTTTCGGTTCCGGACAAGCAGGAAGCCGACGCTTTGCGCGCGTCCTGCCCGCCGCATGGCGAAGCGAAGGAGGTCGATTTGGACGTCGCCGAACGCGTTCTGGCCGACTCCGCGCTCTATCGGCTGGCCGTCGCGCGCTCCCATGCCGAGGTCGCAAAGCGCTGATTCTCGCGCGTTGCACTTGACAGGGGCGGCGACGGGCCTATCTTCGCCCGCTGAATTCGTCCACTGGCGCGCGGAGGCGTCGTATGGCCAAGCCAAACACCGTTCTGATCAGACTCGTGAGCACTGCGGACACGGGCTACTACTATGTGACCAAGAAAAACCCGCGCACGATGACCAAGAAGCTCGAGATGCGGAAATATGATCCCGTCGCGCGCAAGCATGTGATGTTCAAGGAAGCGAAGATCAAATAGCCGATCCGTCGCTCCCGACAAGACGCCCGATAAGACGAAGGGCCGCCCGATTGGCGGCCCTTTTCGTTGCGGAAGCGCAAGCCTGACGAAGGGCGCTGGGCGCCACCGCTATTGCAGGTACTGCTTGATCGTCTCGAGAAAACCCGTGATCGAGATCAGCTTGGCGATATAGGCCTCGCACCCGCCCTGGCGGATCTTCTCTTCGTCGCCCTTCATCGCGAAGGCGGTCACGGCAATCACCGGAATATCCCGGATATCCTTGTCGGCCTTGATCCATTTCGTGACCTCCAGGCCCGAAACCTCGGGCAGCTGAATGTCCATGAGGATCAGATCGGGGCGCTTCTCCTTGGTCAGGCGCAGCGCCTCCATCCCGTCGCGAGTCTGGATGGTCTCGTAGCCATGCGCTTGAAGGACGTCGTTGAAGAGCTTCATGTTGAGCTCGTTATCTTCGACTATGAGTATTGTTTTGCTCATACCGCTGCGTCTGCTTTCCCTGGCTAGCAATTCCGTTCGAGCCGTGACTTGGTTCAGTGTGGCGCGAACGTTGATCTGCCCCCTTCAGAGTGGTCCAAAAGTTAATTTAGACTGGACCCTGAAGGAGAAGAGAAATGG
>JAQCGR010000341.1 GCA_027619995.1 Pseudomonadota bacterium
CCGCGCCGGGTCGGCCCGGGCGGGCTGGCAGTGATCGGCGATTCGGGCGGCGAGCGGGGGATGCTGGTCGATCTGGCCGGCGATTTCGACGTGCCCTTCGCCCAGATCGGCGAGGCGACCAAGGCGCGGCTGCGCCCGCTGCTGGCCCATGGGCTGGAGGCGGAGAATCCCCTGGATGCCTGGGGTTCCCTGACCGGCTGGCGCGAGACTTACAGGGAAGGCTTGGCCGCCCTGATGGACGATCCGGCGGTCGCCATCGGCGTTCATCTGCGCGATCTGCGGGACGAGGACATGTTGAGCGAGGCCTTTTCCGAACAGGCCATCGAGCTGTTGGCGCGGACCGAGAAGCCGATCGCCCTGGCGACCAATTTCAGCGCCACGGCCCATCGCGAACTGGCCCTGCGCACGACCCGCGCCGGGGTGCCCGTGCTGGACGGCACGCGCCAGATGCTGCGCGCCGTGCGCCATGCCATGGATTATCGCGACTTCCGCGCGCGCGGTCCCGAGGACGATATTCCCCGGCGCCCGGGCCGGGCGATACGCGATCGCTGGGGCGCGCGGCTGAGCATGGGCGGGCCGCTCGACGAAGCGGAGAGCCTGGAACTGCTGGCCGCCTACGGGGTGCCGGTGCCGGACTGCCGCATCGTCGAAAGCGCGGCGGCGGCGGCCGAGGCGGCGGAGGCTTTCGCCGGCCCCGTCGTGCTCAAGACCGCGACACCGGGCATCCTGCACAAATCCGATGTCGGCGGGGTGAAGCTGAACCTCTCGGGCAAGCGCGCGGTGCAGACCGCCTATCGCGACCTCGCCCGGCGCTTGGGTCCCCGCGTCCTGATCGCGCCGATGGCGGGGAAGGGTGTGGAGATCGGGTTGGGTATGGTGACCGATCCCCAATTCGGCCCGCTGGTGATGATCGGCGCGGGCGGCATCATGATCGAGTTGATGAAGGATCGCGCCTTCGCCATCCCGCCCTTCGGCAGAAAGACCGCCCGGCGGCTGCTCGACGGTCTGGCCCTGCGCCCCCTGCTCGACGGCAAGCGCGGCGCGCCGCCGGCCGATATCGCCAGGCTATGTGACGCCCTGGCCCGCTTTTCGGTCATGGCGGCCGATCTGGGCGAGGGCCTCGGCGAGGTCGACGTCAACCCGCTGGTCGCCGGGCCCAAGGGCGCGATCGCCCTCGACGCCCTGGTCCTGCCCAAGGCCGGGTCCTTCCGTTCCGGGCATGGGGATTGAGGCTATTGAAAGCTAAGGGCTAGAGGGCCGCACCAACGGCCCTCATACTTCGACAAGCTCAGCATGAAGGCCTCACCCTGAGCCTGTCGAAGGGCGAGGCTTGGCGGGCAGCAGCTTCCCGGCCCGGGCCCCGCCCTTCGAGACGGCCGCTTCGCGGCCTCCTCAGGGCGAGGCCCTGTAACTGGGTAGATGCCTCCCCCGCCTCATCCTGAGGAGCGCGCAGCGCGTCTCGAAGGGTGGGGCGGGTTCGCACAGTGTTCGCGGCTGCTAGAGTCGCAGTAGCAGATCACAGGAGCACACCGATGGACCTGAACCTTTCCGCCGCCGATATCGAGATCCAGGCCCGCGCGCGGCGCTTCGCCGAGGAGGTGCTGTTCCCGCTGGAGATCCCGCTGGAGGAGGCCCGTGGCGACCTGCCGGCGGCGGTCCTGGCCGAGGTCAAGCGCAAGGTCGTCGAACACGGCCTCAACGCCTATAACCAGGGCAAGGAATTCGGCGGCCAGGGCTTCACGATCCTGCAGCAGGTGCTCTGCCAGGAGGAATTGGGCAAGGCGACCAGCGGCCTCTGGGGCACGGTTTGGCGCCCGGCCCATCCGCTGCGCTCCGGGTCCGATTGGCAGATCGAGCACTTCCTGAAGCCGAGCTGCGCGGGCGCGCGGCGGGGCTGTTTCGCGATCACCGAGCCGGGCGCCGGCTCCGACCCCCGCCAGGTGAAGACGACGGCGGTGAAGAGCGGCAACGGCTGGGCCATCAACGGCGAGAAATGGTTCGTCACGGCGCTCGACGCCAGCGATTACGTGATCGTCCATGCCCATGTCGACGGCGATCCGGACAAGCCGACCCTGTTCCTGGTCGACAAGAACACGGACGGGTTCGAGATCCGGCGCACGCCGAAATTCAGCCATACCTACGTCTTCGAACATGCCGAGGTCGTGCTGAGCGACGTGACGGTGGCCGACGAGCAGCGCTTGGGCGAGGTCGGCCAGGGCTTCGAGCTGACCAAGGAATGGTTCATCGAGGCGCGGCTGGAGATCGCGGCGCGCTGCCTGGGCGCGGCCATCCGCGCGGCCGAGATCGCCGATGCCTGGGCGACCGAGCGCCAGCAGTTCGGCCATCCGATCCGCGAATTCCAGGGCGTCGGCTTCCAGATCGCCGATATGGCCGTCGATATCATGGCGACCAAGAGCCTGCTCTACCGCGTCGCCTGGGAACTCGACCGCGAAGGCGACCCCAAGCTGATCCACGCCCGCGCCAGCGCCGTGAAGCTCCAGGCCTCGGAAATGGCGGGGCGGGTGCTCGACCGCGCCATGCAGGTCCTGGGCGGGCGCGGCTATATGCGCGAGAACCCGGTCGAGCGGCTGTGGCGCGACGTCCGGGTCGAGCGAATCTGGGAGGGCACCAGCGAGGTCCAGCGCGCGATCATCGAGGGCCAGATCCGAAAGCGCGGGCTGGGGATCTATTCAGGCTGGGTCTAGGGCGCAGTTGCTTCTGTGGCCGCAACAACGCGCGGTCTTGCATCATCCTCTGCAGCTAGCATCGATCCGGCCGCGAGGCCCTGCGACCCGCCCCTGCCTCTTATGAGTCTTGGGGGGCGGGCCGTTCTCTTGTCCGCGCTGCGGTCCGTTTTCGTTTTAGGGGGGGATCGTGCCATCATGTCGGGGTCTCCACGAAACCTGACAGGGAGTTTTCGATGACCGAGACCATCACCGAGATTTGTTTCGAAGAAGAGTTGAGCGACGAATCCCTCGACCGGACGGAGGCGGCGCGCGCCTGCATGGGTTGCCGCAACGACGTGCGAGCCACCAACGTGTTTACTGGCCGCTGACATAGACCCGGCCGCGAGGCCACACGGCCCATTCCCCCCTTGTCGCTGGGAGGGGCAGGCCGTCTTCGCTTTTAGGGCGAATAGTGCCATCGTCTGCGAATCCGCAAGAAACATGACAGGGAGTTTCAATTGACCGAAATCATCACCGCGACTTCTTTCGAGGAAGACTTAAGCGACGAATCCCTCGATCGGACCGAGACGGGACGCGCCTGCTACATGTCGGCCCGCGACCGCGCTCGGGCCTGCCTCTTCACCCAATAGCTGCTTGCCGGCGCAGGACGGCCC
>JAQCGR010000342.1 GCA_027619995.1 Pseudomonadota bacterium
CCTGCCGGCCCACCCGGCCCGGATTGCCGGGGACGGGGCGCGGTCGGCGCTGGAGGCTTTCGCCGCATCCGCGTCCTTGTCCGGCCTTGGCGCGCCCGCGCTCTGCGCCGCCGGCTTTCCCGATGCCGCGATGGTCGCGGCCCTGGCGGCGGTGCGCGCCGAAACCCATGTCGCGGCGGAGCCGATCTATCTGCGCGGGCCCGACGTGACCCCGGAGCCGGCCGGCGGGAAGGTGGGCCGAACGGGCGGCGGGCCGGGATGATGACCCCGGTCATCCGCCCGGCCGGCGTCGCCGATCTCGACCTCCTTGCCGCCCTGCACGGCGCCTGTTTCGCGGAGGGCTGGGACGCGGCGAGCATCGGTGCGCTTTTCGCCATACCCGGTACCCGGGCGCTGATCGCGGCGGAAGCGGGGACGCCACGCGGCTTCATCCTGTATCGCAGCGCCGCCGACGAGGCCGAAATTCTGGCGATCGGGGTACTGCCGGATGCGCGCCGCCGCGGCCTCGGCCGGCATCTCGTCGGAGCCGCGGAAAATGCGCTGGCAGGCGCGGGGATCTGCCTCCTCTTTCTCGAAGTGGCCGAGGACGACCCGGCGGCCCGTGCCCTTTATGGTGCCGCCGGTTTCGCCGAGTTGGGCCGGCGAGCCGGTTATTACCGCCGGGCAGGCGGCCGGGCTTGCGATGCGCTGGTGATGGGCAAGCCGGTTGCAGTCTCGCCGTCAGCACCTATATCGACAGATATGGATCTGCGGCATATGGGCCGCGATGGATGGAAGGGCGCGGGATCGGTGCGAACGGAAGTAGAACTAACCGTCAAAATCATCTCGGCCTATGTCTCTCACGGCCAGCTCCCGGTCGAGGCGCTGGAAGAGACGATCGAGGCCATACACGATTCTCTCCGCAGTCTGGGTCAGCCCGCCGTGCCGGTCGAACCGGTGCGGGTTCCGGCCGTGCCCATCTCGGCCTCTATCCAGCCCGAATACCTGGTTTGCCTTGAAAACGGGCGCCGGCTTCGTTCGCTCAAGCGGCATCTCAGGGTCGCCCATGGCCTGACGCCCGAGGAATACCGCGCGCGCTGGGGCTTGCCGTCGGATTATCCCATGGTGGCGCCGAACTATGCCCGCCTGCGCCGGGATCTCGCGCATACCATAGGCCTGGGGCGTCGCAGCGAAGCCTGACGTGGCGCGTCGAAGGGCCCAAGCCGAGACGCCGCCGTTGGGCCGTCGTGGCCGAGACATGGCCGCGACGGCGCTTGTTCCGTTATACTGATGTCTGCAAAGACGCGACCCGCAGGGAGTAATGACGTCCAGGCTCGAAAAATTGTGCGTGGAAAAAGGGTTGAAGATGACCGAGCAACGCAAGGTCATCGCCCGAGTGCTGTCCGATGCCGAGGATCATCCGGATGTCGAGCAGTTGTACCGCCGCTGCGCCGATATCGACAACCGGATCAGTCTGGCCACGGTGTATCGCACCGTGCGGCTGTTCGAGGACGCCGCCATTTTGGAGAAGCACGATTTCGGGGATGGCCGGGCGCGTTACGAGGAAAGCCCGCGCGAACATCACGATCATCTGATCAATCTGCGAACCGGCGATGTCGTCGAATTCGTCGACAAGGAGATCGAGCGGCTTCAGGTCGAGGTGGCGCGACGGCTCGGCTATCGTCTGGTCGACCACCGCCTTGCCCTCTACGCCGTGCCGCTGGACGATGACAACAGGGCGGGCGACGACGGGGCCGGCAAGGACGAGATCGCGGGGCGAGAGTGAGGCAAACGGACGGATGACGATGCCAAGCATCGAGACAAAGGCCAAGGGAGACCAAGCCGTCACCGGGGATCGCGCCGGAGGCGAGGGCCGCGTGATCGAGGCCGCCGCCAACAGCCTGCTGGTTCGCCTGGCGGAGACTCAGGCCGAGATCGACGCCGCCCTGGCCCTGCGTTATCAGGTCTTCTATGACGAGATGAAGGCCAAGCCGACTCCCGAGATGGAGGTGCGCCGGCAGGACTTCGACCGTTATGACGATGTCTGCGACCATCTTCTGGTCTTCGATCTCGAGCGCGGCTCGGGGCCCGAAGGTGTGGTCGGCACCTATCGCCTGACCCGCCGCCAGGCGGCTGCACTGCGGAGCGGGTTCTATACGGCCGACGAGTACGACGTCTCGACCCTGCTGGCCTATCCGGCCGATATCCTCGAACTCGGCCGCTCCTGCGTCGATTCGAAATATCGGACGCGGATGACGATGCAACTGCTGTGGCGCGGCATCGCCACCTATGTCACCCATTTCGATCTGGCGCTGATGTTCGGCTGCGCCAGCTTTCCCGGGACCGATACGGCCGCGCTGCGCCATTCCCTCGGCTACCTCTATCACTACCATCTCGCGCCGCCGGGCCTGCGCCCGGTCGCGGTGCCCGATCGCTATGTCGATATGCGGACCTGCGAGCAGTCCGAGGTCGATCCCAAGCGGGCGATGAGCGAACTGCCGCCCCTCATCAAGGGCTATCTCCGGCTCGGCGGATTCGTCGGCGACGGCGCGGTGATCGACGACCAGTTCAACACGACCGACGTCTGCATCGTGGTGAAGACCGACTGGGTGACGGAAAAATATCTCCGTCACTACAGGCGCGACGATGCTGCCGGACGGGACGGCGATCTGGACTGAACCGCGCAGCGGCGGCCGGCCATGTTTTCCCCCTTCCGCGCCCTGGGGCGCCTGATCGTCTATATCGGCTGGACTATGGTCCTGATGCCGGTCCAGGCGCTGTCGCTGCTGCTCAACCTGCCCTTGGCCAAGCGGTTGCCGCGGATCTATCACCGGAGCTGCTGCCGGATCATGGATCTGGAACTGGTAATCCAGGGCCGGCAGGAAGCCGGGCCCAGCACCCTCTTCGTCGCCAATCACACCTCCTATCTCGATATCAGCGTTCTGGGCGCGGCGGTCGCCGGGTCCTTCGTGGCCAAGGCGGAAGTTTCCGGCTGGCCCCTGTTCGGCTGGCTGGCCAAGCTGCAGCGCACCGTGTTCGTCGATCGGCGGGTCAGCGCGACCGCGACCCAGCGCGACGAGATCGGCAGCCGCCTGGATGCCGGCGACAGCCTGATTCTGTTTCCCGAGGGCACCAGCGGCGACGGCAACCGGATTCTGCCCTTCAAGAGCGCGCTGTTCAGCGTCGCCCAGATCGAGGTCGAAGGCCGGCCGATCACCGTGCAGCCCGTCTCGGTCGCCTATACCAAGCTGGAAGGCCTGCCCATGGGCCGGGCGCTGCGCCCCTTTTTCGCCTGGTACGGCGATATGGAGATGGGCGGCCATATCTGGCGGATGCTCGGCCTGGGCAGGTTCACCGTGG
>JAQCGR010000343.1 GCA_027619995.1 Pseudomonadota bacterium
TTACGAGGACGCGGCCGGGCTCCAGGGCATCGTCGATCATTTCACCAAGCTCTATGCGCGCACCGACGACATGCATGAGGCGGCGGCCTTCGAGGGCCAGGTGCCCGAGGCCCGCCGCTATCACGGCCGGGGCATCGAGGTCGGTCATATCTTCTATTTCGGCACCAAATATTCCGAGCCCCTGGGTGCCAAGGTCACCGCCAAGGACGGCGGCGAATCGGCGGTCCACATGGGCTCCTACGGCATCGGTGTCTCGCGCATGCCGGCCGCGATCATCGAGGCCTCGCATGACGAGAAGGGCATCATCTGGCCCGAGGCGGTCGCGCCCTTCCATGTCGGCCTGATCAATCTGCGGGTCGGCGATGCGGCCTGCGACACGGCCTGCGACGACGCCTATGCCAAGCTGCGGGGCGCGGGGGTCGACACCCTCTATGATGACCGCGACGAACGGCCAGGTGTGAAATTCGCCGAGACCGACCTGATCGGCCTGCCCTGGCAGCTGATCGTCGGCCCGCGCGGCCTCAAATCCGGCACTGTCGAACTCAAGCGCCGCGCGACGGGAGAGACCGAAGAAATCTCCCTCGACTCGGCCCTCGCGCGACTGACGGCATAGAGTGACCGCTCCGAATATGGCAGGCGATATCCACCTCACGAATCCCTCTCCCATAGGGAGAGGGAGGGTGAGGGGCGACTTTTTTACTGGTCGCACTTTTACTTGTCGAACTATGGTTCCCGCCATGCTGAGCCTGTCGAAGCATAAGGCGGGCACCTCTACGCCCCTGTCGATGCCATGATCTTTTCTCCCTTCGAACGCATGGTGGCGATGCGCTATCTCCGGCCGCGGCGGCAGGAGGGATTCGTTTCCGTCATCGCCGGCTTCTCCTTTCTCGGCATCATGATCGGGGTCGCGACCCTGATCATCGTGATGAGCGTGATGAACGGCTTCCGCGTCGAGCTGCTGGGGCGGATCCTGGGACTTAACGGCCATATTGCCGTCCTCGCTCCCGAAGGTCCGATGCGCGATTTCGATTCGGTGGCCGAGGCGGTGCGCCGGATTCCCGGAGTCGTCGTCGCCACCCCGATCGTCGAAGGCCAAGTGATGGCGACGGCGGGCGGCAAGGCCTCGGGCGCGCTGGTGCGCGGCATCCGGCGCGACGATCTGCTGAAGAAGGCGACCATTGCCGACAATCTCGTCATGGGGTCGCTCGACCGTTTCGAAGGGCGCGACGCACTGATCCTGGGCGATGCCCTGGCCCGCCGGCTGGGCGTGGCGCCGGGGATGAGCGTCACCCTGATCTCGCCCGACGGCTACCAGACCGTCATGGGCTCGGTCCCGCGCAGCAAGACCTTCACGGTCGAGGCCGTGTTCAAGATCGGCATGTACGAATACGACAATTCCTTCATCTACATCCCGTTGGACGCGGCGCAGATCTATTTCCGCCTGCCCGACGAGGTCTCCAGCATCGAGGTGATGGTCGAGGACGCGGACCGCGTTGCGGCGATCAACCGGGCCATCCGCGAGACGGTGTCGGGGCGGCCCCTGCGCCTGTTCAACTGGCAGGAGTCGAATTCCAGCTTCTTCAGCGCGCTCGAGGTGGAGCGCAACGTGATGTTCATGATCCTGACTCTGATCATCGTGGTCGCGGCCTTCAACATCATCGCGGGCATGATCATGCTGGTGAAGGACAAGGGGCGCGACATCGCCATTCTGCGCACCATGGGCGCCACCCGCGCTTCGATCATGCGCGTCTTCTTTTTGTCCGGTGCCAGCATCGGCGTTGTCGGGACCCTCGCCGGGCTGCTGCTGGGCCTGGTCTTCTGCGCCGAGATCGAAACCATCCGCCAATGGCTCCAGACCCTGACGGGCACGAAGCTTTTCCCGGACGAAATCTACTTTCTGGCCCAGATGCCGGCCGAGGTCGAACCGATGGAGGTGGTCAAGGTAACCGCCATGGCCTTCGGTCTGTCCTTCCTGGCCACCCTCTATCCCTCCTGGCGGGCCGCGCGGCTTGATCCGGTGGAGGCGCTGCGCAATGAGTGATGGGACGGAAGACACGACGGAAAAGGGCAGCGCGGCGGTGGCCGCAGCGAGCCCCCCCGGCGGCCTGGCCCTGCATCAGATCGTGCGTCGCTTCCGCCAGGGCGGCGCGACCCTCGAGGTGCTGCGCGGCGTCGATTTGGAAATCCGACCGGGCGAGATCGTCGCCCTGGTCGGGCCCAGCGGCTCGGGCAAATCGACCCTGCTGCATATCGCCGGCCTGCTCGAGCGGCCCGACGAAGGCACGGTATCAATCGCCGGCAAGGACGCGGGCGATCTCGACGATGCCGGGCGCACGGCCCTGCGCCTCGCCCATCTCGGCTTCGTCTACCAGTATCATCACCTTCTGCCCGAATTCTCCGCCGTCGAGAATGTCGTGATCCCCCAGATGATCGCGGGGCGCGACCGCGCGGAAGCGCGCGAGGGCGCGACGACGATCCTGGAACGGGTCGGCCTGGCCGAGCGCCTGACTCACCGGCCCGGCCGCCTGTCGGGCGGCGAGCAGCAGCGCGTGGCCATCGCCCGCGCCCTGGCCAACGGCCCCGCCGTTCTGCTGGCCGACGAACCGACGGGCAATCTGGACCCGGAAACGGCCGGCCACGTCTTCGACATGCTGATCGACCTGGTCCGCAACGCCGGCCTCGCCGCCCTCATCGCGACCCACAATCCGGACCTCGCGCGCCGCATGGACCGGATACTGACCTTGAGCGAGGGCAGGGCGGTCGAGGAATAGGCGGCATCGGCGCTTTCCCGTCCGTCATGCCCCGGCCGAAGCCTCACACATCTTGCGTAGTATTCTTGAGACACATACCGCTGTCGTCCCGGGACTTGTTCCCGGGACCCATTGGCGTCGGGACTTGGCGATGCGCTGCTGGGTTTGCATCCTGGCCAGCCGCAGGGACGGCACGCCCTAAATCGGCGTGACCAACGATATCGCCCGCCACCCCGGGGGATTTGCCTGATCGAAAGCGGCAATCCGGAGTGGGACGATCTCTACGACCGTTTGAACGGATGGGGCGATGGGTCCCGGGAACAAGTCCCGGGACGACACCGTGGATGGGGCGACGGCAAAACCTTCCAGGACGGGGCGTGTAAATTTAGCAGGGCGACCTGGAGCATCCTGACTCCCGGCCTGGATTGCCCGGGTTTCGCAGGGCAATGGCGAAAAGTGGGGCCGTGCATGAGGGCGCCAAGCAGCTGGATCCTAGCTGTTTTCCACAACATCCTGTGGATAACTCGCCTCATGCCGACTAGTGGATTGATTCCAACGTTTGGAACCCTCGGTTTCGCGCAGCGATG
>JAQCGR010000344.1 GCA_027619995.1 Pseudomonadota bacterium
TGGCGGGCCGAGCACGCAGCCCCGGTTCATCGATCCGTCGGCGATCAGCAATTCGATGGTCATGGCCTTGTAGTCGATCTTGCGCAGATCGACGATCTCCGTTGCCGCCATGCAGGCGCCGACCGCCTCGGCCACGCTGTCCCGGGTATAGGGCGTATCCTGGGCCGGCAGGTCCTTGGTCAGGCGCACGGCGATTTCGGTTTCCACGGCCAGATCGAGGAAATCGGCGCTGTCGATCTCGCCCCGGATGTCCTGGACCTGGGGTGCGCGGATCGGCCCCTCCGACGGATGGCCGATGCCCACCATTTCCTGCATGACCTTGGAGGTCAGGGCCACCTTCCAGCCTGCCAGCGCGCCCTGGCCGCCCGCCTCGCGCATCGCGATCAGCAGGTCCTGGGCGGCATAGGCCTCGTCCATATCGCGCGGCGCGATCGGGTCGGGCAGGGGAGCGAGACGCCCCTTCGACTGTTGGGATTCGAAGATATGCCGGGCGGCGCCTTCGACCCGGGTTCGGTCAACCATCGAGGTCTCCTTGGTTTCGGCTCTGGCGCGCGCATCATGCTTTTCGCGTGCAGCGCCATCAAGCGTAGTCGTGGGGGATCGAAAGTGGCGAGGCCTTGACCGCGCTGCGCTACGCGCGATTGTCTGCGGATGAGCTACCGAGGTTTCCTCTCCGCTGCGATCGTTCTGGCCTGCGCCGCATTTCCCGCCCTGGCGGCGGCCGGTGATCCGCCGCCTTTTTCCGGGTCGAACCGGCCCTTCATTCAGATGGCACCGCGCGAGGCCGCGCCGGACCTGCCCTTCACCACGCGCTATGGCGACACCTGGCGACTGTCCCAGTTTCGCGGCAAGGTCGTCCTGCTCAACTTCTGGGCCACCTGGTGCCCGCCCTGCGTGTGGGAGATGCCCGGCCTCGACCGATTGAACGCGGCTCTGGACCCGGAGGAAGCCGTGGTCCTGGCCGTGGCGATCGATCGCAAGGCGGCCTTCGCGGTTCGCCCTTTCTTCGATCTGTACCGTCTCAAGCATCTCGACATGCTGTTCGACCCGGCGGATGCGCTGCGCGCCGAACTCGGCGCGCTGGACGCCCTGCCGATCACCTTCCTGATCGACCGCCAGGGCCGGCTCGCCGGCTATCTGCCCGGCTCCGCCGAGTGGGATTCCCCCGACGCGCTGGCTTTGATCCGTTACTATCTCGGCGAAGACGGGGAGTAGGCCAAAATCGTAAGGGGGGAGCATGCCGCCGTTCGACAAGGTGGAATATGAGAGCCGGGTGCGGCGGACCAAGGCGGCGATGGCCGAGCGGGGTATCGACACCCTGATCTCGTCCAGCCCCGGCAACATGAACTGGCTGACCGGCTATGACGGCTGGTCCTTCTATGTCCATCAGATGGCAGTCACCGCGTTGAAGCTGGATCGGCCGCTCTGGGTCGGGCGCGGCCTCGATCTCGCCGGCGCGCGGCTGACCTGCTGGCTGGACGAGGGGGAACTCGAAGGCTATCCCGACGACTATCTCCAGTCCGACGACAACCATCCCATGTCCTTCTGCGCCGATGTGCTGCGGGCGCGTGGGTTGGACCGGGGACGGGTCGCGGTCGAGATGGACGACTGGTATTTCACCGGCCTGGCCCTCGACACCCTGCGCCGGGAATTGCCCAATGCCGAAATCGTCGACGCCAAGTTCCTGGTCGACTGGGTGCGGATCGTGAAGTCGCCGGCCGAGATCGCCGTGATGGAGGAGGCCAGCCGCATCGCCGAGCGGGTCATGCAGGCCGCCATCGACGCCATCCGCCCCGGCGTTCGCCAATGCGACGCGGTGGCCGAGGTCTACGCCGCCCAGATGCGCGGGACCGAGCAATTCGGCGGCGACTACCCGGCCTGCGCCCCGGCCATGCCGATGGGCGAGATGGCCGCCGCGCCGCATTTCACCTGGACCGACGCGCCCTTCGAAGCCGGCTCGGCCACCAATATGGAACTGGCCGGCTGCCGCCACCGCTATCACAGCGCGATCTGCCGCACCGTCCAGCTCGGCCCCGCGCCCGCCAAGCTGGCGGGTCTGGCGACGCTGGTGGGCGAGGCCTTTGAGGCGTCGCTCGACGTCATCAAACCGGGCGTCACCTGCGAAGAGGTCGCCGAGGCCTGCCAAGCCGTCTTCCGGCGCGGCGGCCACGAAAAGCCGACCCGCATGGGCTACGCCATCGGCCTCAACTACCCGCCCGACTGGGGCGAGCGCACGGCCAGCATGCGCGCGGGCGAGCGCACCGTGCTGACCCCCGGCATGGCCTTCCATGTCATCCCGGCCCTCTGGCTGGACGACTGGGGCTATATCCTCAGCGAGACGGTGGTGGTGACGGAGACCGGCTGCCGGTCGTTGGTCGAATTCCCCCGGGAGCTGTTCGTCAAGACCTAGGTTTCAGATCGTCGAACACGCCCTTCTCGGGCAGTTCGGCGACGATCTCGCCGAATTCTTCCTTGGTGAAGGCGCGCATGGTCTTGGTGGTGACGGCGCCCAGGCGGCCGATTTCGAGCAGGATCTTGGCCATGGTCTTGTCGTCCGGGGCCTCGAAAATCACGACGAAATCGCAGTCGCCCATGGTCAGGTAGAAATCCTTGATGCGCGCGCCGAACTTGTCGAGGGCGGCGCTCATGATCTGGGATCGCTTGTGCGAATCCTTGATCGTCTCAACCCCCCAGCGGGTGAAATTCAGCTGCACGATGAAGGTGTTCATGGCCTTGCTCCGGTCGTTTCTGGTTGGGGAAGCGCGTGGCGCGATTCCCAGGGTGCGTAGAGGTCGATGATATTGGGCCCGGCATGGCGCGGGGCCTTGCTGCGGATCCAGACGCGCAACAGGTGGCGCTTTTTGCCCGGCCCGTCGCGGTATTCCTTGCGCGAATGCAGCACCGAATAGTTGTTGATGATCTGCAGGTCGCCCGGTTCGAGGAACATGCGGAGCTGAATTTCCGGCCGTTCCAGCACCTCGTCGAGCAGGTCCTGTGCCGCAATCTCTTCCGGCATCACCGTGATGCCCTCGGGCTCCAGCCATTCCAGGGGGTTGCGATTGTAGAAGACATGCATGCGGCCCTGGACGGTCCAGAAGACCGGCTGGCGGTCGGGCAGCACGGCCGGCTCGCCCGCCGCCTGTTCGCCCCGCCGATGGTGATAGAGCCCGCGTTCCAGCACGGCGGCCAGGTCCGGGCGTCGGGCCGCGATGGCGGCGTGGACGGCGGCGGCGCTGGCCAGCAGGCTCTGGCCGCCCTCGGCCGCCGCGCCCAGGCAGAGCAGGCCGGCGAAATCCGAGCCGTCGGTGTGAAAG
>JAQCGR010000345.1 GCA_027619995.1 Pseudomonadota bacterium
CGGGATAGCCTGCTCGCCCTGCCGGGGTTTCTGCTGGGGCGGGCGGGGCCGGAGGGCGAGGCGGAAATTGCCGCGGGGCTTGCCCTGACCGGTCATTTCCTCGAAGGCCATGTCTTTCATCCCCAGAACCGAGGCATGCCGGCCGCCCGCCAGCGCTTGGCCGAGCGTTTTCCGCTCGCGAATTCGCTGGCCGCCGATACAGTTTCTTGACGAGAGGCCTAGACTTGGTACCATATATGGTATCCAGGAGACAGAATGGCTGATCCGACTCCCGCGGGCGAAATCCGCACCGCACCGCTTGCCGACGCGCTGGGCGAACGCTATCTGTCCTATGCGCTGTCGACCATCGTTTCGCGCTCGCTGCCGGATGTGCGCGACGGGCTGAAGCCTGTGCATCGCCGCCTGCTCCATGCCATGCGGCTGTTGCGCCTGGACCCCGATTCCGGGTTCAAGAAATGCGCCCGGGTCGTCGGCGAGGTCATCGGCAAATACCACCCCCATGGCGATGTGGCGGTCTACGACGCGATGGTCCGCCTCGCCCAGGATTTCGCCGTGCGCTATCCGCTGGTCGAAGGGCAGGGCAATTTCGGCAATATCGACGGCGATAACGCGGCCGCCATGCGCTACACCGAGGCTCGGCTGACCGAAGTCGCCAAGGCCCTCATGGAGGGCCTCGACGATGACACGGTCGATTTTCGCGATACGTATGACGGCGAAGAGGAAGAGCCGGTCGTGCTGCCGGCCGCCTTCCCGAATCTGCTGGCCAATGGCGCCACCGGCATCGCGGTGGGCATGGCGACCAGCATTCCGCCACACAATGCGGGTGAGCTGTGCGATGCCCTGCTGCATCTGATCAAGTTCCCGCGCGCGACGGTGGAAAAGCTGGTCGAGATGATCCCGGGCCCGGATTTCCCGACCGGCGGCATTCTGGTCGAGAGCGCCGAGAGCATCCGCGACGCCTATGCCACCGGGCGGGGCGGTTTCCGCGTGCGCGCGCGCTGGGAGCTCGAAAAGATCAAGGGCGGCGGCTTCAACGTCATCGTGACCGAGATTCCCTATCAGGTTCAGAAGGCGCGCCTGATCGAGAAGATCGCCGAGCTGATCAATGCCCGCAAGCTGCCGGCCCTGGGCGATATCCGCGACGAATCGACCGACGAGATGCGCCTGGTGCTTGAGCCGCGCAGCCGCAATATCGAGCCCGAGATGCTGATGGAGTCGCTGTTCCGGCAGACCGATCTGGAAACCCGCATCTCGCTCAACCTCAACGTCCTCGACAAGGATCAGACCCCGCGTGTGATGACCCTGCGCGAGGCGCTTCAGGCCTTTCTGGACCACCGGCACGAGGTCCTGCTGCGCCGGGCGAACCATCGTCTCGGGCGGATCGACCACCGCCTCGAGGTGCTCGCCGGCTATCTCGTCGCCTATCTCAATATCGACGAGGTCATTCGCACCATCCGCGAGGAGGACGAGCCCAAGGCCGTGATGATGAAACGCTGGGACCTCAGCGAGGTCCAGGCCGAGGCGATCCTCAATATGCGCCTGCGCGCCCTGCGCCGGCTCGAGGAAATCGAGATCCAGAAGGAGCATGACGCGCTTTCGGCGGAGCGCGCGGGCATCATGGATTTGCTGGGCGACGACAAGAAGCAGTGGTCGCAAATCGCCGATCAGATCAAGGACATCAAGAAGCGCTTCGGCGGCAAGGATGCCCTGGGCGCCCGGCGCACCGGTTTCGGCGAGGCGCCTTCGGCCGAGATCATCCCGCTCGATGCGATGATCGAGCGCGAGCCGATGACGGTTATCTGTTCCGAGAAAGGCTGGATCCGCGCCCTCAAGGGCCATCTCTCCGACACCTCGGAACTGCGCTACAAGGAGGGCGACGGCGAAGGCTACACCCTCCACGCGGAAACGACGGATAAGCTGCTGGTCTTCGGCACCAATGGCCGCTTCTACACGATCGGCGTCGACAAGCTGCCGGGCGGGCGCGGCCAGGGCGAGCCCCTGCGATTGATGATCGACCTGCCCAACGACCATGAGCCGGTGGCGATCTTTGTCCATCGGCCCGACCTGCGCTATCTGGTCGCCTCGAGCGATGGAAGGGGCTTCGTCGTGAAGGGCGAGGAGGCGACGGCCCAGACGCGCGCCGGGCGCCAAGTGCTGAATCTCGGCGCCGGTGCGGAGGCCGCGGTCTGTCGACCCGTCGAGGGCGATACCGTCGCCGTAATTGGCGAGAATCGGAAACTGCTGCTCTTCCCGCTCGACGACGTGCCGGAGATGGGCCGGGGTCGCGGCGTGATCCTGCAGAAATACCGCGATGGCGGGCTTTCGGACGCGATGGCCTTCGCGTTGGCCGACGGTCTGGTCTGCCGGACGGGGGAACGGAGCAGGACTTTCGATGAAATCGGCGAATGGCGGGGCCAGCGGGCTCAGGCCGGCCGTTTGGCCCCCCCGGGCTTCCCCCGCTCGAATCGGTTTTCCTGACCTCGCGCGGGCGCTATAATCGTAGGTTCACGGCTCAGTGGATTGCCAGAGAGGGAAAGACATGACGATCAGCCATTCCAACGACAATGCAGGCGCGCGCCTGGCGGCCACCCTGTGGCCCGCCGATGAAACCCAGACCCGTCTGCTGCGCGGCGCGGTTCTGGCGGTGTTCGGCACTCTGATCCTTTGGGCTTCGGCCAAGGTCAGCGTGCCCATGTGGCCCGTGCCGATGTCGATGCAGACCTTTGCCGTCATGGTCCTGGCCATGGCCTATGGTTTCCGCCTCGGCACCGCGACCGTTCTGCTCTACCTGCTCGAGGGAGCGCTGGGCTTGCCGGTTTTCGCGAACACGCCGGCGCACGGCATCGGCTTGGCCTATATGGCTGGTCCGACGGGTGGCTATCTCGCCGGCTTCGTGGTCTGCGCCGCGATGGTCGGCTGGCTGGCGGATCGTGGCTGGGACCGCAATCTGGGCTTGGCGCTGATCGCCTATACCCTGGGCACCGTCGCGATTTTCGGCCTGGGCGTCGCCTGGCTTACCTATCTTATCGGTTTCGAGAAGGCGGTGACGGCGGGGCTGGTGCCCTTCATCCCGGGCGAGTTTCTCAAGATAGCCCTGGCGGCCGGCTTGGTGAGCGCGATCTGGCGCATCCTGGACAAGCGGCCGCGCTGATCTTTCCGTCATATTTCCGAAGGAAAGGCCGCCCCGAGGGGCGGCCTTTTTCTCTTGCGCGGTTCGCCGCGGTTCGGCGGACGGCTAGAGCATTTTCCGATCACTCTTGGTCATATCCGGCTGCGGCGAAGTAGTTTT
>JAQCGR010000346.1 GCA_027619995.1 Pseudomonadota bacterium
CGACCCGGTCGGCGGCGGCGGTCGAGCTCTGGCGCCCGCAGCTGGCCGGTGCGGTGGTCTGTATCGGCAATGCCCCGACGGCGCTGTTCCGGCTGCTCGAAATTCTCGCCGAAGGCGCCGATCGGCCCGCCGTGGTTCTAGGCTTTCCGGTCGGCTTCGTCGGCGCCGCCGAATCGAAGGAGGCCCTGATCGCCAACGATCTGGACCTGCCCTATATCGCCCTGCGCGGGCGCAAGGGCGGCAGCGCCATGGCCGCCGCCGCCGTGAATGCCCTGGCCGGGGACGCGAAGGAGGGCTCTTCGTGAGTGCATGGCTGTCGATCGTCGGGTTGGGCGAGGGCGGGCTGGAAGGCCTGTCTCCGCCCGCCCGCACCCTGGTCGAGACCGCCGAGGTTCTGATCGGCGGCGCGCGCCATCTGGCCCTGGCCGGCGAAGCAGCCGGCGGCGCGGCGGAAATGCTGACCTGGGAAACGCCGCTCAGCCGCACGGTCGAGGCGATCGCCGCCCGCGAGGGCCGGCGGGTGACCGTGTTGGCAACCGGCGATCCCATGCATTACGGCATCGGCGTCACCCTGGCGCGGCGTTTCGGCATGGGCGCGCTCACGATCATTCCCGCACCCGGCGCCTTTTCCCTGGCCAGCGCGCGGCTCGGCTGGCCTCTGGCCGAGGCCGCCTGCGTCACCCTGCATGGCCGGCCCCTCGGTCTCATGTCCCTGCATCTGGCGCCGGAAGCCCACATCCTGGTCCTGAGCGAAGACGGCACGACCCCCGCCAAACTCGCCGCCCATCTCGCCGGCCTGGGCTACGGCCCCAGCGCGATGACCGTCTTCGCCCATATGGGCGGGCCGAAGGAGCAACGCTGGGACGGCACGGCCGAGGATTGGACGGTCAAAGACATTCCGGACCTCAACACTGTTGCGATCACCTGTCATGCCGCGCCCGGTACCCGCGCGCTGTCCCGCGCGCCCGGCCTGCCGGACGATGTCTATGCGAATGACGGTCAACTGACCAAGCGTGAAGTTCGCGCCGCCACCCTCTCGGCCCTCTGTCCGCTGCCCGGCCAGTTTCTGTGGGATATCGGCGCCGGCGCCGGCTCTATCGCCATCGAATGGCTCCGCGCTGCACCGGGAGCCAAGGCCGTGGCGGTCGAGCGCAAGGCCGCCAGGGCCGCCAATATCGCGCACAACGCCGTCGCCCTGGGCGTGCCCACCTTGAAGATCGTGACCGGCGAGGCGCCCGCCTGCCTGGAAGGCTTAGCCCGGCCGGACGCAATTTTCATCGGTGGCGGGCTTTCGAGCCCGGGCCTCGACCTGTATTGCTGGCGCGCCCTGGCGCCGGGCGGAAGACTCGTCGCCAATGCCGTGACCCTGGAGGGGGAGGCCGCGCTGCACGACTTGCGGAAAGAGACGGGAGGGGAGATGACGCGCATCGCGATCAGCCGCGCGACGGCGGTCGGCCCCTACGAATCCTGGCGCCCCCTGATGCCGGTCACCCAGTTTTCCGTGGAGAAGCCCCGTGGCTGACGGTTCCGTGGCACCGGGCAAGGTCTATGGCCTGGGGGTCGGGCCCGGCGATCCCGAGCTGATCACCCTGAAGAGCCTGCGCCTGCTGCGCGCCTGTCCGGTCCTGGCCTATCCGGCGCCCGAGACGGGCGACAGCCTCGCCCGCGCCATCGTCGCCGAACATCTGCCCGGCGATCAGGTCGAGATTCCCATCCGCATGCCCCTGGAAGTCGCGCGCTTTCCCGCCCAGGCGGTCTACGACAAGGCGGCAGAGGAGATCGGCGCGCAGGTCGCTCAAGGCCGCGACGTCGCCGTGCTCTGCCAGGGCGATCCCTTCTTCTACGGCTCCTTCATGTATCTCTTCGGCCGGCTGGCCGAGACCTGCCCGGTTCAGGTCGTGCCCGGGGTCTCATCCCTCACCGCCTGCGCCGCCGCCCTGGGCGCGCCCCTCGCGGCGCGCAACGATATCTTGGCCGTCCTGCCCGGCCCCCTGCCGGAGGACGCCCTAGCCAAGGCCCTGTCGACCGTCGAGGCGGCCGCTATCATCAAGCTGGGACGCCATTTCGGGAAGGTTCGCCGGGTGCTCGAATCCCTCGGGCTGGCCGAGAATGCGCGCTATGTCGCCCATGCCACGATGACCGATCAGACCATCCTGCCGCTGGCCGCGGTCGAGGCGGACGAGGTGCCCTATTTCTCGATGATCTTGGTTCATCGGCGGGGGTCCGCCTGGCAATGACCGGCGACCGCGACCTGCCTTCGGGCGCCGTCATCCTGGTGCTCGGCCCCAGCGCCCTGCCCCTGGCCGTCCGACTGAAGGCCCTGCTGCCGGGTTCGACCATTCACGGCCTGGCGCGAAGGGTGCCCGAGGCCGATATCGGCTTCGACGAGACCGGGCCGCATCTGCGCACCCTCTTCGACTCCGGCCGGCCGATCCTGGGTCTCTGCGCCGCCGGTATCCTGATCCGCGCGCTGGCCCCGGTCCTGGACGACAAGCGATCCGAGCCCCCGGTTCTGGCCATCGCGGAGGATGGCAGCGCAGCGATTCCCCTGCTGGGCGGCCATCACGGCGCCAATGCGATCGCCCGCGCCGTGGCGGCGGCCCTGGGTGGGGCGGCCGCGATCACCACCGCCGGCGATCTGCGCCTGGGCCTGGCTCTCGACGCGCCGCCACCGGGCTGGCGGCTGGCCAATCCCGACCTGGTCCGGCCGGTGACCGCCGCCCTGCTAGCGGGCGAGGCCGTCGCCCTGAAGATCGAGGCAGGCGATCCCGCCTGGCTGCGCGATTCGGGCGCCGCCTTTTCCGAGTCCGGCGCCGGCTCGACCGGCTGGACCCTTCTTGTCACTGACCGCGCGGTCGCCGCGGACGAGCGCACTTTGCTCTACCATCCGCCCACCCTGGTCCTGGGGGTCGGCTGCGAGCGCGGCGCGGCGCCCGAGGAACTGGCCGAGTTAGCAGCGCGCGCCATTGGCGACTCGGGCCTGGCACGAGGCAGCGTCGCCCTCGTCGCTTCCATCGACCTCAAATCCGACGAAGCCGCCGTTCACGCCCTGGCCGACGCCGTCGGCGTCCCGGCCCGTTTCTTCGATGCCGCCAGTTTGGAGCGCGAAACCCCACGCCTCGCGACTCCCTCGGATGTCGTGTTCCGCGAAACCGGCTGCCACGGGGTCGCCGAGGGCGCGGCCCTCGCGGCCGCCGGGCCGGACGGCGCGCTGATCCAAGCCAAGGTGAAATCGGCCCGCGCGACCTGCGCCATCGCCCGCGCGCCGGGTGCGCTCGACCT
>JAQCGR010000028.1 GCA_027619995.1 Pseudomonadota bacterium
CTCGGCCGGGCTGGCCCTGGTGCTGCGCGGGCGCGCCGCCGTTTTCGTCGACGGGCGCTATACCCTACAGGTGCGCGATCAGGTCGATGCCGCGCTCTACGACATCCGCCACATCACCGATGAGCCCGCGACCGATTGGCTGGCCGAGACGGCCGAGACGGGCATGCGGATCGGCTTCGATCCCTGGCTGCACACGCCGGGCGGCCTGGCCGGGCTGCGCAAGGCGGCGGAACGGGCGGGCGCCCAGCTCGTTCCGGCCGAGACCAATCCGCTGGACGCGGTCTGGCGCGATCAGCCGCCGCCGCCGATTTCTCCCGTCCGGCCCCACGATTTGCGCTACACGGGGCGCGACTCCGAAGCCAAGCGCCAGGATATCGCGGCCGTTTTGGCCCGGCGCGACGCCCGGGCGCTGGTCCTGACCTCGCCACCCTCGATCGCCTGGCTGCTCAACCTGCGCGGCGGCGACACGCCCTGCACCCCGCTGGCCCTGGCCTATGCCATCCTGGACGCAGCGGGCGAGGTCGAACTGTTCATGGATCCGCGCAAGGCGGCGCCGGATCTGGCCGGGCATCTCGGCCCGGCGGTGCGCCTGCGCCCGACGACGGAATTCGACGCGGCGCTCGACGCACTTGGTGGTGGTAGCGGCGGCGGCCGGGTGATGGTCGATCCGGGCGGGGCGCCGGTCGCGGTTTTCGACCGGCTGGAGCACGCGGGCGCGGAAACCCTGCGCGAAGCCGATCCCTGTATCCTGCCAAAGGCGCGCAAGACCGAGGCGGAACTGGCCGGCACGCGCGCCGCCCATATCCGCGACGGCGCGGCACTGGTCCGCTTTCTCGCCTGGCTCGAGGCGGAAGCGCCCTCGGGCAGGGTGACCGAACTGGATGCGGCCCGCCATCTGACCGCGCTGCGCGCCGGGCTCGACAAGTTCCGCGGGGTGAGTTTCGAGCCGATCTCCGGCACCGGGCCCAACGGGGCGGTGGTCCATTACCGGGTGACCGAGGCGACCAACCGGAGCCTGGCACCCGGCGATCTCTATCTGGTCGATTCGGGCGGCCAGTATCTCGACGGCACCACCGACGTAACCCGCACGGTCCTTGTGCGCGGCGCCGGGGAGACCGACTCGGCGGCCGAGGCGCGCGATCGCTTCACCCGTGTGCTCAAGGGGCATATCGGGCTGGCGCGCGCGGTATTTCCGGCCGGCACCACCGGCGCCCAGCTCGACGTGCTGGCGCGCGGCGCCCTGTGGCGCGGCGGGGTCGATTTCGACCATGGCACGGGCCACGGGGTCGGCAGCTATCTGGGCGTCCACGAGGGGCCGCAGGGCATCTCCAAACGGTCCCATCAGGCCCTGGATCCGGGCATGATCGTCTCGAACGAGCCGGGCTACTACAAGACCGGCGCCTACGGTATCCGCATCGAGAATCTGGTCGTCGTCATGGCGGAAGAGCCCGTCGCGGGCGGCGAGCGGCCGATGCTGGGCTTCGAAACGATCACCCTGGCGCCCATCGACCGCGCGCTGATCGAGCCGGCGCTGATGAGCGGCGAGGAGATTTCCTGGCTCGACGCCTATCACGCCTGGGTGCACGAAACCCTCGCGCCGCTGCTGGATGGCGCGGCGGCGGATTGGCTGGTCGAGGCGACACTGCCTCTCGGCTGATGGTCTCCGCGGCGAAGCGGGTCGGCGTCCGCCTAGTTCTTGGCGGGCGGGGAACTCGGGTGCAACAGCCGCAACAGGCTGAGTTGATCCGGCAGGCCGGTCGGTTCCAGGTCAATCGACTTCTGGAACGCGGCCATCGCCGTGCGTGTGCCCGGGCCGTAATCGCCGTCGATCCCACCGTTGTAGAAACCCTGCTTCTTGAGCGCGTTCTGAATGCGCCTCAGGGTCTCGACAAAATGGGTAACCTTGCGGCCCTCGCCCAAATCGACCTGCTTACTTTCGTTCGGCTCGCGCAAGCGATCGGGGAACCACGACTGCACTATGGCGCCGACAATTGAGATGACCTGCAGGTCCGGGTTCTGCGCGCAATTGGATTGGAGCAGGAGAATGAAAAGCTCCGTCTTTTCCCACGGGGTCACGGCGACGGTGTTTTCGGAGAGGGCGTTGGCGGCGGTGATGTAACCGTCGATCCAGCCGCCCAGCTCGCCGAAGAAGGCGGTATCTTTCGCCTCGTCGGCCTTGTTGAACGCGGAGCACGGCGCAGCGCCGATCCCCTTGACCACGAACGGTTTGGTGGGGTCGGCGGCATGCGCCAAGTGGGGGAGGACCAAGGCGAAAGCCAGGGCGAGCATTGTTCTTTTCATTGCGGTCTCGATTGAGGATGGTCCATAAGGATCCAGAGCGGCCACACTGCCAGAGTCCAGCCCTTCGGTCAAAAGCGGCATTGGGGGTAGGGTTCCACGGGAGTCGCGTCGGGATAGACTGTGATCAGGGCGGCATCGGCTGTGCCGGTGCGGTTCCGGGCCCCGCAGATCAGGCGGTTCATGATGGCCGGCCCGGCTTCGTCCGGCCCGCCTTCGTTCGACCGGACGAAGACCTGGCGGCTGAAACGGTCCCGGTAGGGCAGCCAATCGGCGCCCGGCGCGCAGCAGGCCGAAAAGCCGGCGGTGCCCAGGGCCAGAATATCCAGGGCCGACTGGGTGAGGGCATAGCCCTTGATGGGGGCGAATTCGGCGCCGTCCGCGCTCGCCACGCCGATGGTGTAGATCAGGCCGGCCCGGAGTTCGAGCCGGTCCGTCGCGCGGAAGCAGGCCGCCGCCTCGCGCTGAAGCTGAAGGTAGCGCCCGCGGAAATGCAGGCCGCCGATACGGCCCTTTCCCCATTCGCCGCAGAAAATGTGATCGAAGCCGTCGCGGCCGAGCCAGATGCCGGCCAGCGTCCGTTGGATCGCGGAATCGTCGAGCCCCTGCCAGGCCGCCGGCAGGCGCGGCCGGATCAGGGAGATATGGTCGAGGATCAGGGCCTCGAATTCCGCCGCTGTGGCCCGGCCCCGGATCGGCCCGCAGGCCCGCAGCACGGCCCGGTCGAAATCGTCCAGCGCCGGGGTGGGCGGGCGATAGGCAGTCGCCGGGTCGTCGTCGAAGAAGGGCTCGCAGCCATCCGGCAGGGCGCGCGCCGGGGCGGCGCCTGTGGCAATGGAGGGGTCGTAGGACCAGTAGCTCCGGTCCGCGCCGTCGCGGGTCTCGCGCGGTGTGTCGAAAACGGCCAGGAGCCCGGCGATGGCAGCCAGGACCGCGAGTGCGGCGAGCGCGCCGGCCTTGCTTCGGGATGTCAAGGCGGCTCGACCGCCGACCCGGCTCGCGTTGCGACCTAGGCGGCGGTGCCGCCGACGGTCAGGGCGTCGATCAGGAGGGTGGGCTGGCCGACGCCGACCGGCACGCCCTGGCCGTCCTTGCCGCAGGTGCCGATGCCCGAATCCATCGCCATGTCGTTGCCGATCGCGCCGACCTTGGTCAGCACGTCGGGCCCGTTGCCGATGAGGGTGGCGCCCTTGACCGGCGCGCCGAGTTTGCCGTCCTCGATCATGTAGGCCTCGGTGCAGGAGAAGACGAACTTGCCGCTGGTGATATCGACCTGACCGCCGCCGAAATTCACCGCATAGAGACCGCGTTTCATGCCGCGTAGGATTTCGCCGGGATCGCGGTCGCCGCCCAACATGCAGGTGTTGGTCATGCGCGGCATGGGGGCATGGGCATGGCTTTCGCGCCGCCCGTTGCCGGTCGGCGCCATGCCCATCAGCCGGGCGTTCATGCGGTCCTGCATGAAACCGACGAGGCGGCCGTCCTCGATCAGCACGGTCCGTTCCGTCGGCGTGCCCTCGTCATCGACGCTGAGCGAGCCGCGGCGATCCGGAATCGTGCCGTCATCCACGACCGTGACGCCGGGCGCGGCGATCCGCTGACCCATCAAGCCGGCGAAGGCGCTGGTCTTCTTGCGGTTGAAATCGCCTTCCAAGCCGTGGCCGATGGCCTCATGCAGAAGGATGCCGGGCCAGCCGGGGCCGAGCAGGACGGGCATTTCGCCCGCGGGCGCGTCGATCGATTCGAGATTGACCAGGGCCTGGCGCAGGGCCTCGTCGACCTGGGCCTTCCAGTTGTCTTCGCTCAGCCAGGCGGAATAGCCGGCGCGCCCGCCGCGGCCCTCGTTGCCGGATTCCTGCCGATCGCCGTCAGCGGCGACGACCTGGACGTTGAGGCGGACGAGCGGACGGATATCGGCGCGAGATTCGCCCCCGGCTCGTATGATCTGGACCGCCTGCCAAATCCCCATCAGGTTGACCATCACTTGGCGTACGCGGGGATCGCGGGCCCGGGCATAGGCGTCGATCTCGGCCAGCAGTTTGACCTTGGTTTCGAAATCCACCTCGTGCAGCGGGTTGTCTTCCACATAGAGATGACGGTTGGTACGTGCCGGAGCCTCGGCCATCGTGCCGCCATAGCCGCGCGCGACCGATTCCACCGTCTCGGCGGCGCGTCGGATCGCGCCCCCGGAGAGTTCGGAGGCATGGGCGTAGCCGGTCGCCTCGCCTGCCACGGCGCGCAGGCCGAAGCCCTGGGTGGTGTCGAAGCTGGCGCTGCGCAGACGGCCGTCGTCGAACACGAGGGATTCGGACTGCTTGTATTCGAGGAACAACTCGCCGTCGTCGGCCTTGGCCAAGGCGTTCTCGACGATCGATTCGGTGCGGTGCCGGTCCAGGCCCGCCCGGGTGAAGAAGAGATCGTCGGTTGCCGCGATATCGGTCATCTCTATTCGCTTCCTGTCGTATCGCCCGCGCCGATGGGCGCCCGGAGGGCTTTCATTCAATGACTATATGGAGGCTTACCGGCGGGAGGCCAGAGCCATGCGCCCGGCGCAGGCATATTACCGTCTCGTTTGTGTTGTTTCCTGAGGGGAGGTGTGGTGTATTCGGCGCCGCGAAAGCGGCGACATCGACCTGTCGTGGGGGAAGGGTGCGCGAAACCGTCGCGGGCCGTTGTATATGACCGGTCGCTAATTTAATGTCGGCGTACGCTGCAGCCCGATCCCGGGCGGCAATCCAGGACCTGTAGAAGAGCGGAACTGGCCTAATGAAGCTTGGACGATTCGGTTTGGTGGTAATTTCGGCGGTTCTCGCCTTGCTGGGCGTCTCGACGGCTTGGGCCGCGGGACAGCCCGCGCCCTGGGAAACGGGCTTTCAGAAGGCGGCTTCTCCCAACATGGAGAATATCATCGCCTTCAACGATTGGCTGATCATCGTCATCACGGCGATCACGGTGTTCGTGCTGGTGCTGCTGATCTATGTCTTCGTGCGATTCAACGCGCGGGCCAATCCGACCCCGTCGAAGGTGACGCACAACACGCTGATCGAGGTGCTCTGGACCGGCGTGCCGGTCATCATTCTCGTGCTGATCGCGATTCCGTCGCTGAAGCAGCTTTATTATCTCGATCATATCGAAACGCCCGACATGACCCTGAAGGCCGTCGGGCACCAGTGGTACTGGACCCATGTCTATACCGACTATGAAGATTACGAATTCGATTCGATCATGGTCGAGGACGAGGATCTGGAGCCCGGCCAGCCGCGCCTGCTGACCACCGACGCGGCCATCGTCCTGCCGGTGGAGACCAATATCCGCCTGCTGGTGACGGCCGACGACGTGCTCCATTCCTGGGCCATTCCGTCCTTCGGCGTCAAACAGGACGCCGTGCCGGGCCGCATGAACGAAACCTGGTTCCGAATCAACGAGCCCGGCATGTATTACGGGCAGTGTTCGGAGCTTTGCGGCGTGCGCCACGGCTTCATGCCGATCATGGTCAAGGCCGTGTCGAAGGAAGACTTCGACGCCTGGATCAAGACACAGACGGCGAATCGCGACGGGGACGAGGGCGAGCAGCCCACGCGTCTGGCCGACGCCGCCGCGACCGAATAACAGACCGAGACCGAGAGGAACGACGATGGCTTACGGCTCCCGCGCCCATGGCGATCACGCCCACGACCATCCGACCGGCTGGAAGCGTTGGGTGTATTCGACCAACCACAAAGACATCGGCACGATGTACATCATCTTTGCCATCGTCTTCGGGCTGATCGGGTCGGGCATGAGCATCCTGTTCCGCATGGAGCTTGCGGAACCCGGCCCCGGCATTCTCGGCGGCGACAACCAGCTCTACAACGTGCTCATCACCGGGCACGGGCTGATCATGATCTTCTTCATGGTCATGCCGGCCATGATCGGCGGTTTCGGCAACTGGTTCGTGCCGATCATGATCGGCACGCCCGACATGGCCTTCCCGCGCATGAACAACATCAGCTTCTGGCTGCTGGTTCCGGCCGGCATCCTGCTCCTGCTCGCGGCCTTCACCGGCGGCGGCACGGGCACGGGCTGGACCTTCTATCCGCCGCTCAGCAGCACGCTCGGCCATAGCGGCCCGCCGGTCGATTTCCTGATCTTCTCGATCCATCTGGCGGGCGCGTCGTCGATCCTGGGCGCGATCAATTTCATCACGACCATCCTGAACATGCGCGCGCCGGGCATGACGATGCACAAGATGCCCTTGTTCGCCTGGTCGGTGCTGGTGACGGCCTTCCTGCTGCTGCTGTCGCTGCCGGTCCTCGCCGGCGCGATCACGATGCTGCTGACCGACCGTAACTTCGGCACGACCTTCTTCGAGCCCGGCGGCGGCGGCGATCCGATCCTGTTCCAGCATCTGTTCTGGTTTTTCGGCCATCCCGAGGTCTACATTCTGATCCTGCCCGGTTTCGGCATGGTCAGTCAGATCGTCTCGACCTTCTCCAAGAAGCCGGTCTTCGGCTATCTGGGCATGGCCTATGCGATGGTCTCGATCGGCTTCATCGGCTTCGTCGTCTGGGCCCATCACATGTACACGGTCGGGCTGAGCGTCGACACGCGGGCCTATTTCACGGCCGCGACGATGGTCATCGCGGTGCCCACGGGGGTTAAGATCTTCAGTTGGATCGCGACCATGTGGGGCGGCTCGATCGAGTTCAAGACGCCCATGCTGTTCGCCATCGGCTTCATCTTTCTGTTCACCCTGGGCGGCGTCACCGGCGTCGTGCTGGCCAATGCGGGCATGGATATCGCGCTGCACGATACCTATTACGTGGTGGCGCATTTCCATTACGTCCTATCCCTGGGCGCTGTCTTCGCGATCTTCGGCGGTTTCTACTACTGGATCGGCAAGATGTGCGGCCGCCAGTACCCGGAGCGGTTGGGCAAGCTGCATTTCTGGATCACCTTCATCGGCGTCAACCTGACCTTCTTCCCGATGCATTTCCTGGGCGTGTCCGGCATGCCGCGACGCATTCCGGATTATCCGGACGCCTTTGCCGGTTGGAACCAGATCGCGTCCTACGGCTCCTACATCTCGGCCGCCGGTATCGTGCTGTTCATTTACATCGTCTTCAAAACCCTGACCTCGGGCGAGCGCATTGGCGAGAATCCCTGGGGCGAAGGCGCGACGACGCTCGAATGGAAAGTCAGCTCGCCGCCGCCGTTCCACACATACGAGGAACTGCCCAAGATCGACTAGGCGGGCATCGGGCTCGTCCGGCCGCAAGGGTTCGGAGGTAGGTAAGCGAGGTGAGCGACAGCACGATTAAAAGCGACGGCATTTCGGTGGCCGCGGCAGGCGGAGCATCCGTTGTCGACTTCGTGGCGCTGCTCAAGCCGCGTGTCGTATCCCTCGTTGTGTTTACCGGCCTCGTCGGATTGTTCCTGGCGCCGGGCGGGATTCACCCGGTTCTGGCCGTCATCGCCGTGCTTTGCATCGCCGTGGGTGCCGGTGCGGCCGGTGCGGTCAACATGTGGTACGAGCGCGATATCGACGCGCGCATGAGCCGGACGATGAATCGCCCGCTGCCCGCCGGCCGGATGAATCCGGGCGAAGCCCTGGGCTTCGGCGCTGTTCTCGCGGTCGGCTCCGTCGCCCTGATGGGGCTGGCCCTCAACTGGGTCGCGGCGGGCCTGCTGGCCGCAAGCATCTGTTTCTACGTCTTCGTCTACACCATCTGGCTCAAGCGTCGGACGCCGCAGAACATCGTCATCGGGGGTGCCGCCGGCGCCTTTCCGCCGATCATCGGCTGGGCGGCCGTGACCGGCGATATCGGCCTGCTGCCGGTTCTGCTGTTCCTGATCGTGTTCATGTGGACGCCCCCGCATTTCTGGGCGCTTTCGCTCTATCGCAGCGGCGATTACGAGCGCGCCGGGGTGCCCATGCTGCCGGTGGTCGCGGGCGCGCGGGAAACCAAACGCCAGATCCTGTTCTACACCGTGGCGCTTCTGCCGATCAGCCTGTTGCCGCCCTTCCTGGGCCTGGCCGGGGCGATCTACGGCATCGGCGCGTCGCTGCTTGGCCTTGGTTTCCTCTTCGCGGCGGTTCGGGTCGCGCGGGACGAAGGCGACACGGCGGCGAAGCGCATGTTCGCCTATTCCCTCTTTTATCTTTTCGGCATCTTCGCGCTCTTGCTTGCCGACCGATTTGTCGGAGTTCTGTGACATGGCGCGCAACGACGACGAAATCGCCAAGTACCGCCGCAGCCGCCGGCCCCGCAACCTCGCGATTCTCGCGATCTTGGTCGCGCTCGTCGCGCTTTTCTATGTCCTGACCCTGGTTCGGATGGGGGGCAACTAGGCGATGGGTGGGAAACGGCGCACCGCATTCGTTCTGTCCGCCGTCGTCTGCGGCATGCTGGGCTTGGCCTATGCGTCGGTGCCCCTGTACCAGCTGTTCTGCCAGGTCACGGGCTATGGCGGCACGACCCAACGGGCCGAGCAGGCGCCGAGCACGGAGACGGCAAGCACCCGGGTGATCAAGGTTCTGTTCGACGCCAACACGGCCAAGGACCTGCCCTGGGATTTCAAGCCTGAGCAGCGTTCGGTGACGGTGCGGGTCGGCGAGGAGGCCCTGGCTTTCTTCAGCGCCCATAATGCGGACGACGTTGCGGTGACCGGGCAGGCGACCTTCAATGTGACGCCCGCCAAGGCGGGCCTGTATTTCGTCAAGGTCGCCTGCTTCTGTTTCGACGAGCAGACCCTGCAGCCGGGCCAGTCGGTGGACATGCCGGTGGCGTTCTATGTCGACCCGGCGATCGAGGAAGACCCGAATCTCGACGAAGTTTCGGAAATTACGCTGTCCTATACGTTCTTCTTCCATGGGAGGGAGGACGAATTGCGCATCAGCGATGCGTCGGCCGCGAGGGCGACGGCGCAACAATAGGGGGCGGGCTTCGGCTCTCCCGGGGAATTGGTGGGAAATTGGAGTGGTGAAGGAATGACTGATTCGCACGCTGCCGCGCACGAGCAAAAGCATCCGTGGCATTTGGTCGATCCGAGTCCCTGGCCGGCACTGGGCGCCATCTCGGCGTTTGTTCTGACGGTCGGGGCGGTCCTCTACTTCCATGGCGGCGGCCCCTGGGTCGCGGTCGCCGGGTTGGTTCTGACCTTGCTGACCATGGCCCTGTGGTGGCGGGACGTCATCAAGGAGGCCACTTTCGACGGCTTCCATTCGATGCCCGTGCAGATCGGCCTGCGCTACGGGATGCTGCTCTTTATCGCTTCCGAAGTGATGTTCTTCGTGGCGTGGTTCTGGGCCTTTTTCAATGCCAGCCTGTTCCCGCCCGAGGCGATCGGCGGGGTCTGGCCGCCCGACGGGATCGTCACCTTCGATCCCTGGAACTTGCCCTTCCTGAACACCCTGATCCTGCTGACCTCGGGCGTCACGGTCACTTGGGCGCATCACGCCCTGATCGAAGGCAACCGCAAGCACATGCTCGCCGGTCTCGCCCTGACCATCGGCCTGGGTATGATCTTCACCGGCGTCCAGGCCTTCGAATACGCCCACGCGCCCTATGGCTTCCAGGACGGCATCTTCCCGACGACCTTCTTCATGGCGACGGGCTTTCACGGCTTCCATGTCATCGTCGGCACGATCTTCCTGATCGTGTGTTTCGTCCGGGCCTACAAGGGCCATTTCAAGCCGGATCATCATTTCGGCTTCGAAGCGGCGGCTTGGTACTGGCATTTCGTCGACGTCGTCTGGCTGTTCCTCTTCACCTGCATCTACTGGTGGGGCGAGGGTCCGGCCGTGTTCGACGCATAGGGGACGAAGGCGATCGACTATCCGGAGGTATCTCCGTTCCAAGCGGGCCTCACCTGCCGCTGCCCACGCTGCGGGCGAGGCCCTCTCTATACCGGCTTTCTGACCGTTCGCGGCCGCTGCGAAACCTGCGACCTGGACCTGTCGGCCCAGGATTCCGGCGATGGACCGGCCGCCCTGATCATCCTGTTTCTGGGCTTCGCCATCGTCGGCGTGGCGATCTGGGTGGAGATGAGTTTCGCACCGCCCTATTGGCTCCATGTCGTGCTATGGCCGCCGATCATCATGATCGCGACCGTCGGCCTGCTGCGTCCGCTCAAGGCCTTCATGGTCGCCCAGCAATTCCGGCACCGGCGCGACGAGTTCGATGAGCGGAGCTGACCGCGGCCTCCTATTTCCGTCCATTCTGACGGTCTGCGCCCTGGCGATACTGCTAGGCTTGGGCTCCTGGCAACTCGACCGGCGCGACAGCAAGCACGCGCTGTTGGCATCGTTGCAGGACCGGCTGGCGGGCCCGGCGATAGAGCTCTGGGACGCCCTGCCGGACGGCGAGGCGGAATTTCGCCGCGCGACCCTCTCCGGCAGTTTTCTTCACGACAAGGAATTTCGCCTGCTGGCCCGCACCCGCAACGGGCGGCAAGGCTACAACCTCGTGACGCCCTTGCGCCTGACCGATGGCCGGATCGTCCTGGTTGATCGCGGCTGGATGCCGGATGAGGGTGGCGCGGCCGATCGGCCCGAGGGGCCGGTCACGGTCGAAGGTGTGATCCGGCGCCCGCCCGAGCCGGGCTGGGCGGGACCGGAGAACCTGCCCGAAGCCGGGCAATGGCTCTATATCGAACCGACGGCCGTGGCCCGCGCGAGCGGCCTGGCGGTGGAGGAATCTTACTACCTCATGGCTTTGGCCGCGCCGGAGGGCAGCCTGCCGCGCGGCACCGCCGCGATGCCCGACCTGACCGACAACCACCTGCAATACGCCATGACCTGGTGCGGTCTCGCCTTGGCCTTGGCCGCGGTCTTTGCCCTGTGGCTCGGCCGCCCGGATTCCACAACCCATCCCGCAACGAGTTAGGGACCAATGCGATGGCGAGCGCCTACGCCCAGCTGGAGGCCCTGTTCGGCCGCATCGGCGCGCTCGAAAGCGCGATGAGCGTGCTGCAATGGGATGCCTCGGTGATGATGCCGGCCGGCGGCGGGCCGGCGCGGGGCGCGCAACTGGCCGGGCTGAGCCGCCTGCGCCGCGATCTTCTGGCGGAAGACCGGGTGGCCGATCTGCTGGATGCGGCGCAAGGGGAGGCACTGGACGAATGGCAGACGGCCAATCTTCGCGGGATGCGGCGCGAGCGCGTCCATGCCGTGGCCGTGCCGGGCGATCTGCTGGAGGCCCTGACCAAGGCGGGAATTTCCTGCGAAGGGGTTTGGCGCGGCGCCCGTGAATCCAACGATTTCGCCGCCATCCTGCCTGAGTTCGAGGCGATGCTCGCCCTGGTCAAGGAATCGGCCGCCGCCAAGGGGGAGGCCCTGGGCTGCACACCCTATGAAGCGCTGCTGGACGAGAACGATCCCGGGCGCAGGACGGCGGAGATCGACCGGCTGTTCGGAGAATTGTCGGGTTTCCTGCCGGCTTTCCTCGATCGCGTGATCGAGCGCCAGAACGCAACCCCCGCCCCGCCGGTGCCGGTCGGGCCGTTTCCGTTAACGCAGCAACGTCTGCTGGCCCGCGATCTCATGACCGCGGTGGGCTTCGATTTCGCCCATGGCCGTCTGGACGAAAGCCAGCACCCCTTCTGCGGCGGCGTGCCCGACGATGTGCGCCTGACCACCCGGTTCGACGAAAGCCGTTACGATTTCTCGACCATGGCTGTGCTGCATGAAAGCGGCCATGCCATGTACGAGCAGGGACTGCCCGCCAAGTGGCGTGGCCAGCCGGTCGGCCAAGCCCCCGGGATGGCAGTGCATGAAAGCCAGTCGCTCTGCGTCGAGATGCAGGCCAGCCGGACGGCGGCGTTCCAGGGCTGGCTGGCCAAGCGCCTGAGCGCAGCCTTCGGCGAGGATCCGGCCTGGGAGGCCGAGGCGGTCCTTCGCCGGGCGACACGGGTCCGGCGCAGCATGATCCGGGTCGAGGCCGACGAGGTGACCTATCCCCTCCATGTCATCCTGCGCTATCGGCTCGAGTGGGCGATGCTCGGCGGCGATCTCGTACCGGTCGATCTGCCCGGGGCCTGGAACGACGGCATGGCCGATTTGCTGGAAGTCACGCCCGCCAACGACCGCGAGGGCTGTCTCCAGGACATTCACTGGTTTCTCGGTGCCTGGGGTTATTTCCCGACCTATACCCTGGGCGCGCTGGCCGCCGCGCAGCTCTACGCCACGGCGAAGGCTCAGACGGCAGGCCTGGAAGACGCTCTGGCCGAGGGCGATTTCCGGCCCCTGATGGGCTGGCTGCGCCCGCATATCCATGAGCGGGGCAGCCTGACGACGCCGGCGGATCTGATCGAGACGGCGACCGGACAGGCCCTCGGCACGGCTGTTTTCAAGGCCCATCTGGAGGCCCGCTATCCTGTTTGACCGGGCGCGCGCGTTGCAGCGCGGGGACGCGCCCTATAATCTAGGCGCGGCCATCGGCATGCGCCCAAACGCGATATAAAACCTTGAAATATATAAGCACACGGGGTTCCGCTCCGGCCCTGGATTTCGATGACGCCTTGCTGGCCGGGCTTGCCCGGGATGGCGGTCTATACCTGCCCGAAGCCTGGCCCGTCCTGACGCCGGAGACGCTGACCGGGCTGGCCGGCCGGCCCTATGCCGAGATCGCCGCGCGGGTCGTCGCCCCTTTCATGGCGGGCTCGACCCTGCTGGGCGAGTTGGACGAGATCGCCGCCGAGACCTATGCCGGATTCAGCCATGCGGCGACCGCGCCGCTCAAACAGCTTGGGCCGAATCTCTGGATGATGGAGCTGTTCCACGGCCCGACCCTGGCGTTCAAGGATTTCGCCCTGCAATTCGTCGGGCGTCTGTTCGACCGCCTGCTGCGCAAACGCGGCCAGCGCATCACGATCATCGGCGCGACCTCGGGCGACACAGGCGCTGCGGCCATCGAAGCCTGCCGGGGTCTGGCCTCGGTCTCGATCTTCATGCTCCATCCCAAGGGCCGGGTCTCGCCGGTCCAGCGCCGCCAGATGACGACGGTCGATGCGCCCAACGTCCACAATATCGCGATCGAGGGCACTTTCGACGACTGCCAGGACCTCGTGAAGGCCCTGTTCGCGGACGAGGCGATGCGCGACGAATACGGTTTCGGCGCCGTGAACTCGATCAACTGGGCGCGGGTGATGGCCCAGATCGCCTATTACGTCCATGCCGCCCTGGCCCTCGGCGGTCCGGCCCGGCCGGTCGCCTTCGCTGTGCCGACGGGGAATTTCGGCAATGTCTATGCCGGGCTCGGCGCGCGGCGCATGGGCCTGCCCATTCCGCGCCTGATCGTCGGCTCCAACCGCAACGACATCCTGACCCGCTATTTCCGCGAGGGAAGGATGGAGATGGCGGGGGTGACGCCGACCCTCAGCCCGAGCATGGATATCCAGGTTTCGAGCAATTTCGAGCGCTTCCTGTTCGATCTTTACGGCGGCGACGGCGCGGCCTTGGCCGAGGCCATGGCCGCCTTCCGCCGCGATGGACGGCTCGATCCGGGCGCGGACCGCTGGAAGGCGGCGACTGCGATCTTCGAGGGCCATCGCTTCGACGACGAGGAAACCGTGGCCGCCATCGGCCGGCTTTACAGGGAGACGGGTGAGTTGATCGACCCTCATAGCGCGATCGGGATCGAGGCGGCGCGCGCCGCCAGCCTCGACCCGTCCATTCCGGTCGTGGCCCTGGCGACGGCCCATCCGGCCAAATTCCCGGATGCGGTCGAACGCGCCACCGGTCAACGGCCGGCACTGCCCGAGGCAATGGCCGATCTCGAAGCGCGGGAGGAGCGCTGCGCCACCTTGGCCAACGACCTGCCGGCCCTGAAGAGCTTTCTGCGCGAACGCGCGACGACCCAGGGGGCGGCATGACCATTCGTTCGACGACCCTGCCCAGCGGCCTGACGGTCCTGAGCGACGAGATGCCGACGGTGGAGAGCGCTTCGGTCGGCGTCTGGGTCTGCGCCGGCACGCGCGACGAGACGCCCGAGCAGAACGGCATCGCCCATCTGCTGGAGCATATGGCCTTCAAGGGCACGGCGCGGCGCAGCCCGCGTGCGATCGCCGAGGAAATCGAGGCGGTGGGCGGTCAGATCAACGCCTATACCTCGCGCGAGCAGACGGCCTATTACGCGCGGGTGCTGGCCGATGACGTGCCGCTGGCCGTCGATATGCTGGGCGATATTCTCCTGCATTCGACCCTCGACGCGGGGGAGTTGGCGCGCGAGCGCGAGGTCGTGGTGCAGGAAATCGGTCAGGCCCAGGACACGCCGGACGACATCGTCTTCGATCATTTCCAGGCCGCCGCCTATCCCGATCAGGCCATGGGCCGTCCCGTGCTCGGCACGGCCGAGACGGTGCGGGCGATGGACCGGGATGCGGTCGGGGCCTATCTGGCGCGCCACTATCGCGGGAAACGCATGATCCTGGGCGCCGCCGGCCGGGTCGAGCATGACGCGCTGGTCGCGCTTGCGGCCGAGGCCTTCGAGGGGCTGGCGCCGGGCGAGGCGGGAAATGCCGAACCCGCGTGCTATGCCGGCGGGGAATCGCGGGATCCGCGCAAGCTGGAGCAGTTGCATCTAGTCCTGGGCTTTCCAGGACTGGCCTATGACGACGAGGATTACTACGCCCTGTCGGTCTTCTCGACCCTGTATGGCGGGGGCATGTCGTCGCGCCTGTTCCAGGAAGTTCGCGAGGAGCGCGGCCTCGCTTACAGCATCTATTCCTTCCACAGTTCCTACACCGATACCGGGATGTTCGGCGTCTATGCCGGGACCAGCCCCGCCGATGTTGAGGAACTGCTGGACGTGATCGCCAAGGAATCCGGCGCCCTGGCCGAGACCGTGTCGGAGGAGGAGATCGCGCGCGCGCGGGCCCAGATCAAGGCCGGCGTTTTGATGGCGCTCGAAAGCTCCTGGGCGCGCTGCGAGCGCCTGGCCAACCATCTCATGTCCTTCGGCCGGATCGTGCCGATCGATGAGATGGTTGCGCGCATCGAAGCTGTCGATGGCGCATCCGTCGAACGCATCGCCCGGCGGATTTTCGCGGGCCGGCCGACGGTCTCCGCCGTCGGGCCTGTCGAGACCCTGGAAAGTTACGATAGGATAGCCCGGCGGTTCGGATGACGGATCGAAGCACGATACGAGGGGAGCCGGCTTTCCCGGAGCGAAGAGGATGATGGGGGCCATCCGGGTCTGGACGAGCGGTTCGCCGTCCGCCCACCTGACGGGAGAGCGGATCTATTTGCGCGCGCCGACCGATCGTGACTGGCGGGTCTGGGCCGAGCTGCGCGCGACCTCGCGCGCCTTTCTAGAACCCTGGGAGCCGATCTGGCCCCACGATTCCCTGACTCGCGAGAACTATCGCCGCCGGCTGCGCCAGATCACCCAGGAGTGGCGCGAGGATTCGGCCTATAGCTTTCACATCCTGCGCCAGGGCGACAACGCCCTGTTGGGCGGGATCACCCTGTCGAATGTGCGTCGAGGCGTGGCGCAATGCGGCACTCTCGGCTACTGGATCGGCCGGCCCCATGCCCGCAACGGCTTCATGGCCGAGGCGCTGCGCACGGTCGTCGAGTTTTCGTTCGGCCAGATGGGTCTGAATCGGCTGGAGGCGGCCTGCCTGCCCAACAACGCGGCGAGTCGAGGCCTGCTGCTCAAGACAGGCTTCACCGAAGAAGGCTATGCCCGCAAATATCTCCGCATCCACGGTTCCTGGCAGGACCATCTGCTCTTCGGCATGGTTCAGGACGACCCGCGGCCCAAGCCCTAGCCGACATTTTCCGTCTAGGGCGACGGAGTACGGATTTCCGCAGCGCGGTTCCGCCGGGAGCGAAACCGCGCTAGGCGTGGCCCGCCTGGCCGGAGAGGGCGCTCGGGCTGATGCCGATGCGCGCCAGGGAAGCGTCCCAGCGCGCTTCGAGGGCGATGCCGAAGACCAGGTCGGTATCGGCGGGGGCGTGCAGCCAGCCGTTCTGCTGGATTTCGCCTTCCAACTGCCCCGGTCCCCAGCCGGCATAGCCGAGCACGAGCAGGCTTTGCGCGGGGCCGTGGCCCTCGGCGATCGCCCTCAGGATATCGACCGAGGCGGTGAGGGCGATGCCGCCATGGACTTCCAGGGTGTCGTCCAGTTTGTAATCCGTGGAGTGCAGCACGAAGCCGCGGCTCTGCTCCACCGGGCCGCCGAACAGGATGCGAATCGCGTCCTTCGGCGGGGTGGCCTCGATGCCGATCTGCTCCAACAGGTCGGGAAAGCTGATCGATTCGAGTTCCCGGTTGATGACCAGACCCATCGCGCCGTCCTCGGTATGGGCGCACATATAGATCACGGACCGCTCGAAACGCGGGTCCGACATGGCCGGCATGGCGACCAGAAGCTGTCCGGTCAGATAGCCGGTATTGGGATCATTTTCGGTCATGGCGACGATCAGGATGACTCCTCCCACGGCTTGGGATCAAGCGGCCCGCGCAATCCGACCGAAAGCGCACGGGATCGTGACGCAATTCGGCCGGGCTAAACGAGCCGTACCGCCTTTCGATCCTATATATATGGGATAAGGCGGGGCGGAGGAGAATCCCTGCGGGGAATGTGCGGAATGCGGCGGATGGACAGGACATTGACGAGTAGATCGGCCGCGCGGCGCTGCATCCTGTTGGTCGCTTTCGCGTTGGCGCTTCTCGCCCGGCCCGTCTTCGCCGCGCCGGATGCCGCCTCGGACTGGGCTCAGAACGAATTCGGCATGGTACGCCTCGTCGCCGCGACCGCGGCGGTGGGCGAGGGCGAGACCGTCCGCCTGGGCCTCGATTTTCGTATGGCGCCCCATTGGAAGGTCTATTGGCGCTCGCCCGGGGCTGCCGGCTACCCGCCGCGCCTGGATTTCGCCGGTTCGGAGAATCTGGCCGACACGGCGATGCGCTGGCCCGCGCCGAGCCGCTTCAGCGTGCTGGGGCTGGAAACCCTGGGCTACGAGGATCAGGTCGTGTTTCCCGTCGTGGCGCGCCTGGAGCGGGCGGGTGAGGCCCTGGCGCTGAAGGCCAAGCTCGACTACCTGACCTGCGAAGAGATTTGCGTGCCGATCACGGTCGATCTTGCCCTGACTCTCCCGGCCGGCCCGGCGGAGCCGAGCAAGTTCGCCCATCTGATCGAACGCTTCGACGAACGCGTGCCTGGCGACGGGCAAAGCCACGGCATAGGCCTCGCCGGCGCGCGCCTGACGGATGGCGAGGGGGCGAGCGCCATCGTCGAGGTGACGGCCGAATCGGACCTGCCCTTCGATGCGCCGGATCTCTTCGTCGAGGGTCCCGCGCTCTATGCCTTCGACCGCCCCGAGGTTCGTCTGGAGGACGGTGGGCGACGCGCGGTGCTGCGGGTTGCAGCCCATGCCGCGACCAAGACGGCGCCGGGCCTGGAGGGCGAGCTTCTCACCTTCACCCTGGTCGACGGCGCGCGCGTTCTGGAGGCGGCCCTGGCGCCCGAACGGGCGGCCGCAAGGCCGGACGCTGCACGCACCGACTGGCTGGCGATCCTGGGCCTGGCCCTGCTGGGCGGGCTGATTCTCAACCTGATGCCCTGCGTTCTGCCTGTCCTGTCCCTGAAGCTGCTTTCCGTCGTCAAACTGGGCGGGGCCGAACGCGTTGCGGTGCGGCGCGGCTTTCTCGCCACCTCGGCGGGCATCCTCGCCTCCTTTCTGGTCCTGGCGGGCGTTCTGGTCGGGCTCAAGACGGCAGGGGTGGCGATCGGCTGGGGCATCCAGTTCCAGCAACCGGTCTTCCTGGGGGCGATGGCCCTGGTCGTGGCGCTGTTCGCGGCGAATCTCTGGGGCCTGTTCGAAATCCGTCTGCCGGGATTCCTGGGCGGGCGCCTGGCGAGCGCGGGAGAGACGCGGAGCCTGGGCGGCCATTTCATGACCGGCGCGCTCGCCACCCTGTTGGCGACGCCTTGTTCCGCGCCCTTCCTCGGGACGGCGGTGGGCTTCGCCCTGGCGCGGGGCGCGGGCGAGATCCTGCTGGTTTTCACCGTGCTGGGCCTCGGCCTGGCCCTGCCCTATCTGGCCGTGGCGGCCTTCCCGGGTATCGCCCGCGCGATGCCGCGCCCGGGTGCCTGGATGGTTGGCCTGCGCCGGGTGCTTGGCCTGCTGCTCGCGGGCACCGCGATCTGGCTGCTCTGGGTCATGGCGGCTCAGCGGAGCCCGCTTCTCGCCCTGGCCGAGGCGGCTGCGATCGTCGCGGTCGTGGCGGCCCTGCCGCTCACCCGCCGGCTGCCGCGCCCGGTGGCCGCGGCCCTGGTTTCGGCCCTGGCCGTCATCGCCATCGCCGTGCCGGTCTTCTCCTCCGCGCCTGCCTTCGCGCCGGCGGCGGGGCAAAGCGATCAAGCCGGTTGGGCGCCGTTCCGGCCCGCCGCGATCGCCGGCTTGGTCGCCGAGGGCAAGACCGTCTTTGTGGATATCACCGCCGATTGGTGCGTGACCTGTCAGGTCAACAAAGCCGCGGTGCTGGACAGGGGCGAGACGGCCGCCCGTCTGGCCGCGCCGGAGGTCGTCGCGATGCGGGGCGATTGGACCAGCCCGGATGATGGCATCGCCCGCTATCTGGCCGCCTTTGGCCGCTACGGCATCCCTTTCAACGCGGTCTATGGTCCCGGCGCGCCGGACGGCGTCCTGTTGCCCGAATTACTGACCATGGGTGCGGTCGCGGATGCCTTTGCCGCCGCCGGGGGGCCAACGGCCCTGGCCGGGGAATAAGCCGGGCTTCCGTTGTCGCGGGGCGGGCTCGATACTAGATTGAGGATGGGATTCGGCCCGCAATGGGGCCGACCGCAACGAAAACCGGATTCGCGAGGAGGATTGTCAGCCATGACCATCAAAGTTGGAGACAAGGTGCCTTCGGGCAGCTTGAAGGAAATGGGTCCCGATGGGCCGCGCGAGGTGAAGACAGAGGATCTGTTCGCCGGCAAGACCGTCGCGGTCTTTGCCGTGCCGGGTGCCTTCACGCCGACCTGTTCGGCCAAGCATCTGCCCGGATTCGTCCAGCGCGCCGACGAGCTGCGCGGCAAGGGCGTGGACGAGATCGTCTGCCTGTCGGTCAATGATGCCTTCGTGATGGGCGCCTGGGGTAAGGATCAAAAGGTCGGCGACAAGGTCCGCATGATGGCGGATGGCAGCGCGGACCTGACAAAGAAGATGGGCCTGGAACTCGATCTGAACCCGATGGGACTCGGCACGCGCTCGCGCCGTTATTCCATGGTGGTGAAGAACGGCAAGGTCGCGACGCTTAACCTCGAAGAGGGCGGCGCCTATGCCGTCAGCGACGCCGATACCATGCTCGGCCAGCTCTAAGCCGAGGCGAAGACCGTTTACGGAATCAGGGGGCTTCGGCCCCCTTTTTTCGTGCTCCCGGACCCAGATAGGGTTGCATCCCCTGCCGCGCCAACTCATCGGCCCTTTCGTTGTCCGGGTGGCCGGCATGACCCTTGACCCAATGCCATTCGATGCTGTGACGGGCCAGGGCCAATTCCAGGCGCTGCCAGAGATCGATGTTCTTGACCGGTTTTCTGGCGGCGGTGCGCCAGCCGTTCT
>JAQCGR010000347.1 GCA_027619995.1 Pseudomonadota bacterium
TGAATCAGAAATCCCGATCCAACGGAATCCCCTATTTCGATTCACGCAGATCGGATGATGCTCTAGGTCCTCGATCAGGACCGGAACAATCCCGTCAGGCGGAGCGGATCTCCGCAGCGGTGACGATCCAGGTCCTGTGGTCCGAAGACCTCTTGTGACAATGAGACACTGGATCACCTCCTTTCCGTTGTTGACGCCAAGGCCGAAACTATCGCCCGTTCCGGTTCGGTTCGCAACCGGCGATTCGCCTTGGCCCGCCGTTGAAATACCGGTCGCAGTCCCTTCGAGACGGCCCTCCGGGCCTCCTCAGGGTGAGGCCGAAATGTTGATTCACTTCATCCTGGGGAGCTCGCGTCAGCGAGCGTCTCGAAGGGTGATTGGCACATCGCCCTTATTTCAAACGGCCTGCTAAGCGACCGGAACCCGTCTTCCGCCAGTAATGCGCAACAACTGGTCCGGGGTCATGCGGAAGACCGCGCGCGGCGTGCCGGCGGCGGCCCAGATTTCCTCGCAGCGAAACAGGTCCTCGTCGATCAAGGTCTCGATCGCCTCGGCATGCCCGAGCGGCGGCACCCCGCCGATGGCATAGCCGGTGCGGGCGCGCACGAAATCGGCATCGGCCTTGCCCGGCTTCTCACCGATAACAGCACGAATCTTCTTCTCGTCGATCCTGTTGACCCCGCTGGCGACCACCATCAACGGGCGGTCCTGGCTCTTGATCCGGAAGACGATGGATTTGGCGATCTGGGCGATCTCGCAGCCGATTGCCGCGGCGGCCTGGGCCGAAGTTCCGGTCGACTGGTCGAACTCCACCACCTCGAAGCCCAGACCGAACCCGGCCAGGGCCGCCTGGACGCGCTTCGCGCTGCCGCTCAATTCCCCGCTCATCGCCCGGCCTGTCGTCAGTTCGACCCCGGCGCTAGCTCGACAATGCCTTCGACCGATTGGTCGCCGCCGCCACGGCGCGGTCGATGGTGCCCTGCCAACCCCAGGGGCCCATCAGAACCTTCAGCGCCTCAGCCGTCGTGCCGCCCGGGCTGGTGACGTTCTGGCGCAGCACCGCCGCGTCCTCGGGGGACTGGTAGAGCAACTCGCCCGCTCCGGCCACGGTCTGGCGCGCCAGGGTCTTGGCGAGATCGGCCGGCAGGCCCGCCGCCTCGCCCGCCTTGGCCAAGCTTTCCACCAGCAGGAAGATATAGGCCGGGCCGCTGCCGGAAACGCCGGTGACGGCATCCATCAGGGCCTCGTCCTCGACCCAGGCGGTCTTGCCGATGGCCTGGAGAAGTTCGTCGCAGGACTTGCGCTGGGCCGCGTCCACATGGGCGTTGGGGCAACCCACCGTCATGCCGCGCCCGACCGAAGCGGGGGTGTTGGGCATGGCGCGGACGATATGCGCCTCCGTCCCCAGCACGCTTTCGAAATAGCCGATGGTCGTGCCCGCCGCGATCGACAGGAAGACGCAGCCCGGCCGCACGAAACGACGATAGTTCGGAACGACATCACCCATCATCTGCGGCTTCACCGCGACGACGACGACTTCAGGGGACAGGTCGCCCGGCAGGCCGGCGGTATCGGTCGCCGTCTTGGCCCCGGTCTGCTTGGCCAGGGCCTTGCCGCACGCGGCATCGGGTTCGACGACGAAAGCCTGGTCCGGGCGCAGGCCGCGGGCGATCCAGCCCTCCAGCATCGCGCCGCCCATCTTGCCGCCGCCGATCAGAAGCAGGGTTCCATCCATGATTCGCACTCTCTCGCGTTCTTGGGCTTCCGTTCGGCCGCATTCTAGTGCCTTCGCCGAGGCTGCGGAACCGCCGCGCCCGCCACGACCGAAGAATCGGTTCTAGCCACTCTTCGCAGGTCTATCGAACCGCATCACGCTTCGCCGCGGAAACGATATTCCGTTCATCGGCAGCGTGCTATCATTCCGTCGACGACAATTGGATTCCATGAGGCACAGAATGACCGAAAAAGCCGGCGCATTTCACGACGATGACCTTACGGACGAGGCACTTGACGACAGGTATGACGGAAAGCGGCTGACCTCCCACTACTGCTGCCCGGTTCCCATTTCGAAAAGGTAGGACTCGGCTCCGGCGCTCCGTCCGGACTCGTCGCGACCGCCGGGTCGCGGACAGCTCCGAGGGCTTCCTCGCGGATTTGCCACGCCGGTGGCGATTCGATGCGTGTGGAGGGCAAGAGCGTCGTGCCAACCATCCTTTGGGACGCGGGCTGCGCGCGCTCCTCAGGATGAGGTAAGAGCCTGAATCGTCTCCATCCCTAGGGCCTACCTTAAGGAGGCCGTGCAGCGGTCGTCTCGAAGGGCGAGATCCGCCAGCGAAGATCGGCGCCTAGGCTTCGCCGACGGTCTCCAGCAGGGCGGCTTCGACTGCATCCTCGGGGCTGCGGCCGCCCCAGATGACGAACTGGAAGGCCGGGTAGAAGCGCTCGCATTCGCTGACACCGATATCCAGCAGGTCCTCGATCTGCTCGACCGCCATGCCCGAAGCGCCGCGCAACAGCACGGTCTGGCGGAAGCAGGGCATGCCGTCGTCGCAGAGCACGTCGAAATGGCCGATCCACATCTTGCCGTTGATCAGGGCCAGCAGTTCGGCCAGGGGCGCGACCTTGCCCTTGGGCACCCGCATATCCAGGGCGCAGGTGTATTGCAGCGCGCTGACCTCCTCGGCATAGGCGAAATGCATCTGGTAGTCGCACCAGCGTCCGGTGAATGAGACGGCGATCTCGTGCTCGCTCATCCGTTCGAAGCTCCACTCGTTGGCGCTGACGATCTCCTCCAGCAGATCAACGGGATTATGCGTATGCAGGTCGTCTTCGATGGACAGGCCGGCCATGGCGATATGCTCCTTACGCGCCGAAGCGGCGCGTGGCTGGACGAACGGGAACGTGCTGGGCGGGAAGGCCGCGAAAAGACGAGATGCCCGGTCGAATCGGCATATCCTGTGTCGCGACCCCCAAAGTGACCACTAGATGTAGGCTAATAGGGATCAAATCGCCCATCAACCCCCGAAACGGGCCGATCGCGGATTTTTAGGAATAGGTTGTGGATAGAAACGATGGCGGGCCAAGCCCGGCCGCAACGTCAATGGACGGTCTGGGGCGCTTCGTGCCGCGAGTCGGGCTTGCTATTCCGCAATATACTGGGCGCGCGGCTTGCTCCTGTCCGCCTCGGCCAGCGCCGTATTCGGGGCTGCGACTCAAGCGCCCAAAATCATCCCCCCGCCGGCGCCATGCCAGAATCGAAACGGCCC
>JAQCGR010000348.1 GCA_027619995.1 Pseudomonadota bacterium
CGCCGCGAGACCGCCCGCCGTCGCCGCCTCGGCCTGGGCGACCAGGGGTAGGCCGGCGCGGGCGAGAAGGGCGAACGCGTCGCCCTCTGCCATCAGCCCCGGCGCGAAACTGTCGAGGCCCAGGGCGAGATCTTCAACCGCCGGCCGCAAGCCCTCCGACCGCTCGCCCGCCGCCCGCAAGCCGGTCCAGCGGAACAGTTGGCTCAGCGCACGCATGGCGAGACGCGGGTCGTCGGTCACCGGCACCCCGGCCTCGGCCAGGGCGGCGAGGACCGGGCGCACCACCGCCCCGCCCTGCCAGGCCGCCACGAAGGGCTTTCTTGAGGTCCGGGCAAATTCGGCCAGGGCGGGCACCGAAGCCTCCATCCCCAGATAGACCATCTCGCCGTAATAGAGCGCGCCGACCTCGGGCGCATCGTGCAGGGCGGTCAGCGCCGCGATCAGGTCGTCGACCTCGCGCCCGGCATTGGGCCGCAACCCGGCATCGGCCGGATTGGCCGGATGGGGCTGGCCCGCTTCCGCGATCAGCCGGGCCTTGGTCGGCTCGCTCAGGTCGGCCAGGGGCAGGCCCGCTCGCGCCAGCAGGTCGCCGATCACCACCGCGTAGCCGCCCGACAGGGTCACCGCCCCGACCCCCGTGGCGGGCGGGATTGCGGCGGCCGTGTCCGTTGCGCCCGTCTCGTCCGGGGCGCTCCCGGCCGCCCCCCGCCCGAGCAGGTTGCCCGCGAACCACAGGTCATCGACATCCTCGACCATGACCACGCCGTGGCGGGCGAAGGCGCTCTGCTGGATCGCGCGGTTGCCCGCGATCCGCCCGGTATGGGACAGAGCGGCCTTGGCCCCGGCCTCGGAGAAGCCGGGCTTGAGCAGCAGGATCGGCTTGCCCGCCGCTCGCGCCCGGTCGGCCAGGGCGAAGAAGCGCGGATAGTCCTCGATCCATTCGGCATAGAGGGCGATGGCGCGGGTCGCCTCGTCGGCGACCATGAATTCCAGGAAGTCGCAGATCCCCAGGTCGAAGCCCTCGCCGCAGGACACCAGATGCGAGAAGCCGACTCCCGCGACCCGCGCCCGGTCGAGAATGCCGCCCATGATGCCGCCCGACTGGCTGATCACCCCCAGATGCCCCGCGCGCGGCGGCCCCGGCGGCAGGGCGCTGGAGGTCGAGAGGGCGAGGGACGAGGCGGGCGAGATCAGCCCCATGCATTGTGGGCCCACGATGCGCGGCCCCCCACCCGCAATCCGCGCCCGGTAGCCCTCCATCTGCGCCGCCCGGTCCGCCGCGCCCGGATCGACCAGAACGCCCATGCAGATCAGAAACCCCGCACCCCGCGCCGCCGCCTGCTCGTAGACCCCCGCCATCCGCTCCGGCGCCACCATGGCCACGACGACATCCACCGCCGTTTCGTCCGGCAGGGCCCCCAGATCGGGATAACAGACTCGCCCGTCGATCGCCTCATAGCGCGGATTGACTGGATAGACCGGCCCCGCGGAACCGGCCGCCAGCGCATAATCGAAGGCCCGGCCGCCATAACGCGACTTGTTGGCGGAAGCCCCGACGAGGGCGACGGCGCGGGGGGAGAAGAGGCGGGGCAGGGGCATGGGGCTTTGTATCCTTCCGGCTTTCTCTGCACTTTCATGCGAAGATCCGGCTCGCTCATCTCCGCCCCCCCTCCATCGTCATGCCCCGCCTCCGCGCGGGGCATCCAGGTCGGATTCGGAGACACGCCTCGACCTTGCCGAGGTGGCAGCGGTCCTGGATCGCCCGGGCAAAGCCGGGCGATGACGCAGGAGGCGCGCTGCCGGTCCGTCCATAGATGCGGGTGCGGCACGCTCGTCATCATCTTCGAAGGATATCTTCGGGCCGTGCGCGGGCGCGAGCAACGGCCATCTGCGGCACCCGCCGCAAGCGCAAAAGAGCGCGGGCCCGGATGCTCCCACATCCGGGCCCGCTGGGACCAAGCACAGTTTCCGCCTGACGCCGCCTGGTCCGTATCGTTGCCTGTCTTCGCTCCGGTCGCTCCGGTCGCGCCGGCGGGGGCGCGTCGGGGGTTCTGTCTACTCGGCGGCCAGGGCCACCGGGCCGGCGGGGACGGGGGCGCCCAGTTTGGCGAGCGGGCCCAGTTCCTTTTCGACCAGCGGAATGACCTCGGTCTGGAAGCGCTCGATCGAGCTCATCACCTTCTTGTGCGGGATATTGCCCGGCGCGTGGAAGGTGTTGAGATGGGTCGGCTTCCAGGCCTTGATGCGCGCGGTCAGCTGCTCGGCGATCTTCTCCGGGCTGCCGATCATCGCGTTCTTGGCGATGGTCTCGAGCTCGGGCTCGCCCTTGGCCGGGCCCTCGATCAGATAGGCGCCGTCCAGCTCGGCATATTGCTCGCGCATCGAATTGGCGATGCGCCGGACGTAGCGGGCGTTGTCCGCCGCCAACATCGCGTCTTCCTTGGAATCGGTCACATGGACATAGACCTGGGCCGCGAAGGGCACATTGTCGGTCGGCAGGCCGCCGGCCTCATAGGCCTCGACCACCTTGGCGCGGTTGGCCGAGACCTCTTCGGTCGTCGACCAGCCGGTGGTGACGAAGGGCACGTAGCCCATCTCCGCCACATGCTTCTGCAGGGCCAGGTCGTGGACGCCGCCGGCGATGTAGGTGTCCATGCGCTTCTGCAGCGGGCGCACGATGAAATGGGTCTCGGGCGCCTTGACGAACTCGCCGTTGTATTCGATCGCGTCCGAACCGCTCATGAACTGCTCGAACAGTTCCAAGGTCTCGAAGAAGATCTTCTTCGAGTTCTTCAGGTCGACGCCGAACTTGTGGAACTCGTATTGCTGATAGCCGCTGCCGAAGCCGAGGACGAGGCGCCCGTCGGTCAGGTTGTCAGCCACCGCGATATCCTCGAGCATGCGCATCGGCTCGTAGAGCGGGGCGACGATGACGGCCGGGCCGAGTTTGATGCGCGAGGTCTGGGGCGCCATGTAATGCACGATCGACATGGGCGAGGGCATCACGCAGTAGTTCGAGAAGTGATGCTCGGCGAACCAGGCGATCTCGTAGCCGACCTTCTCGGCCAATTGCACCTGCTCCACCATCTCCCGGTAGATCTCGCGCGGCTTCTGATTGCGGTCGCGCTGCTGCAGGAGGCTGAAAAGTCCGAAATGCATTTGTGCTGTCCTTCTGATCCAGGCGCGGGATCGCCGATCCTGCGCAACCTCAACTCACTGAGAATGATCCAATCCGGAGCGTCGGGCCCGGGA
>JAQCGR010000349.1 GCA_027619995.1 Pseudomonadota bacterium
CGGTCGGATTGACCCGCACCGCGGCCGATTCGTAGAGCCCGGCACGCGCGCCGACGGAGCCGACGACCGCGCTGGGCGCGATACCGCAGGCCTCGATATAGGTCGAGATGCCGATGCCCCGCAGCTTTCCCTTGTCGGCCGAGGCTTTGCGCCGTGCTTCGAAGCCGTCGTAATCGGCTTCCTTCAGCGCGATCTCCAGGGTCGATTGATAGTCGCCGCTGTCGTATTGCACGATCACCGGCGTCTGATAGGGGAAGGCGTCGCGCGGGATGAAGTTCCGCCGCCGGATCTCCGCCCGGTCTATCCCGGTGATGCGCGCCGCCTCATCGACGATGCGCTCGACAAGATAAGTCGCTTCCGGCCGCCCGGCGCCGCGATAGGCGTCGACCGGTACGGTATGGGTGAAGACGGCCTTGACCTCGCAATAGACCACCGGCGTCGTGTAGACCCCCGCCAAGAGCAGGGCGTAGAGGTAGGTCGGAATGCAGGGCGCGAAGGTCGATAGATAGGCCCCCATATTGGCGGTCGTGTCGACCCTGAGCGCGAGGAACTTGCCGTCCGCGTCCAGCGCCAGTTCGGCGATGCTGACATGGTCGCGGCCATGGGCGTCGGACATGAAGGATTCGCTGCGGTCCGCCGTCCATTTGACCGGTCGGCCGAGCTTCTTCGAGGCCCAGGTGACGATGGCCTCTTCGGCATAGTGATAAATCTTGGAGCCGAACCCGCCGCCGACGTCGGGGGCGACGACCCGAATCTTGTGCTCCGGCACCTGCAGGACATAGGCGCCCATCAGCAGCCGGATGACATGCGGATTCTGGCTGGTGGTGTAGAGCGTGTATTCGCCGTTCGCGCGGTCATAATCGCCGATCGCCGCGCGCGGCTCCAGCGCGTTCGGGATCAGCCGGTTGTTGGTGATGTCGATCTTCGCAACATTCTTGGCCTTGGCGAAGGCCTCGTCGCAGGCTGCCCGGTCGCCCAGTTCCCAGTCGTAGCAGAGGTTGCTCTTGGCATCGCCCCAAACCTGCGCTGCGGAGGCGGACATGGCCTGCCCGGTCGAGGCGCAAGCCGCCAGGGGCTGATAGTCGACGACGACCTTTTCGGCCGCGTCGCGCGCCTGGTTGCGGGTTTCCGCGATCACCACGGCGACCTGATCGCCGACATGACGGACGGTATCGGACACCAGAATGGGATGCGCCGGTTCGATCATCGGATTGCCGTGGCGGTCCGTGACCTGCCAGCCGCAGGGCAGTCCGCCGAGACCGGCCGCCGTGATGTCCGCGCCAGTGAAGATCGCAATCACGCCAGCTGCCGCAGCGGCGGCCTTGGTGTCGATGCCCTTGATATTGGCATGGGCATGGGGTGAACGGAGGATCCAGGCATGGGCTTGCCCCGGACGGTTGATATCGTCCGTGTAATTGCCCAGCCCAGTCAGGAAGCGGTAGTCCTCGACACGGCGTACCGCGACGCCTATTCCGGTTCCGGTCATGGCTCTACCTCGCTGCGGCGCCGTCGGCGCAGGCTTTGATGGCTTTGACGATGTTGTGGTAGCCCGTGCAACGGCAGAGGTTGCCCTCGAGCCATTCGCGGATTTCCTGCTCGCTCGGGTTCTTGTTGTTCTTCAGCAGGTCGACCGCGCTCATAACCATGCCGGGGGTGCAGAAGCCGCATTGCAGGGCGTGGTTCTCGCGGAAGGCCTCCTGCATCGGGTGCAGGGTTTCGCCATCGGCCAAACCTTCGATCGTCATGATATCGGCGCCGTTGGCCTGGGCCGCCAGCACGGTGCAGCTCTTCACCGATTCGCCGTCGATATGGACCACGCAGGCGCCGCATTGGCTGGTGTCGCAGCCGACATGGGTGCCGGTCAGGCCCAGTTGCTCGCGGATAAAGGTGACGAGCAAGGTGCGCGCTTCGACGTCGCCTGAAACGGCCTTGCCGTTCACGGTCATGGAAACCGCTGTGGGCATGAATTCCTCCCTGATTGAACGCGGGAGGTTCGCCTTGCGAACGCCCCCTGACAGCTCCGAATTTTGCCCGGTCCGACGCGTAAAAAGCGCCCGCGGGTCGTATCCGCCAGTGTGTTGCGGCGGTCCCGGCAGGTCAAGGTGAGAAAGGGAAATGGGGTGCCGGACGCCGCCCGAAAGGCCCAAATGAGAAACGGCCCGCCACAAGGGCGGGCCGCTCGCTCGAACCACGAACCGAACCTTCGGCCCGATTGGCAGGAAGTCTGCCTCGGGTCGAGAATACGGCGTGGGTAAAGCGTTCTACCGGGACGAAAGGCCCGAACAGATCAGCTCTCTGGAGCTGTTCTGGCGATCAAGCGCCTCATCGTTCAACTCGTCGTCCTGGAGAGCTTCAATGGCTGTGTTCTGCGACATGTCGTCCTCCCATTCGTCGAAAATCTCGAGGAATATCCGGTCAATACAGGACCGGATACGATGGTTCGGTCTACTGCTTCGGGAACCCGGTCATGACATAGGAACCGGAGCCTTTGGCGACACCCACGCGGTCGAGGGCTTCGTCGGCCAGATCATCTTCAAGCAAAGCATCGACTGTTGCGATATTGGACATGTGGTTCTCCATTATGGGGGTTGAACGGTTATTCAAGCGTCTATTCAGCCCAAAACATTCAGGGCCAGTCTCATCAACGACCGCGACCCGCAGACTCGCCTCGGGAGAAAGCAGCGACACCAGCGATCTGGCAACCAGTCTTGTCGCCCATCCAAACGGTGTCAAATGACGATTCCACGAAAAAATCGGGCAGCCTGCGAGGATTGAGCGGTTTTCAAGGAAGGCAGGATTGAGCGGTTTTCAAGGAAGGGGTGTCAGCGGAACTGTTCATAGAGAGCGCGCAACATCTCCCCGGTGGCCAGATTCGCCGGTCGACCCCCGCCATTTGTCACCACGACAATCGCCAGGCCGCGCTCTTGATCGACAAGGATCTTCGCCAAGTTCATCCCGTTCGAGCCGGCATGGGTCAACAACTCCGTATCTGCCCAGGCGAACTTCTCGAGGCTCCAGCCGAAAGCATAGCCTCCCTCCGCCGGCGTGCCGGGCGGCGGATTGGGTCGAGGCGGCGTGCGAACTTTCTCCGCCAGAATGTAGGCAAGTGTGGATGGCTTCACCAAGAAAGGCGGAAGTGACCCTTTCGCGGCGATCCAGGCACCCCAGCGCGCGAAGTCCAGGATGGACATGTGCACAGTGCCGGCCGGCCCTGATCGGCCCCCATTAGGTGGTCCGGTTAGAATGTTAG
>JAQCGR010000350.1 GCA_027619995.1 Pseudomonadota bacterium
CCCACAGAATGCCAAAACTACTTCGCCGCAGCCGGATATGACCAAGAGTGATCGGAAAATGCTCTAGATGTCAGGGAATGATCTCTTCCACACAATTTCGAATGACCCAACTCGCGCTGGGCCTCCTGGTCCCGCTGGTCCTGACCCCTGCCGCCGCCCAAGCCCAGGACATGCTTGCCGGCCCGGCGGAAGCGATCGACGGGCGCAGCCTGAGCATCGGCGGAACGGTCATCCGTCTGGCCGATATCGACGCGCCCGATCTGGACCGGAATTGCGCGATGGAAGGGCGAAACTATCCCTGCGGCAGGCTCGCTCGCGCGGCCCTCGCCGATCTGCTGACCGGGGCGCAGACCGAATGCCGGATCGTCGGCCGCCCGGTCGGCACCCCGCCCCTCGCGGAATGTCTCGCCGATGGCTTCGACCTGTCCCTCAACATGGTCCATACCGGATGGGCCTATGCCGATGCCGCACAATCGAACCGCTATACCGGCATCGAAAATTCCGCCCGGACGGCAAGGCGGGGTCTGTGGCGCGGAGAATTCGAGCGGCCCACGGATCGAGGCCTCGCAATATCCGGTGAATAACGGGCAAGTCTCGATTCGAAATTAATTGTGCAATACGACGCCGGATTGGTAATGTCCGCCCCTTCGGGAGGGATACCATGCTGCTCACACGGGCTGCGGCACTTTTATTTTGCTTCTTTGTCGCGGGTTGCTTGAGCTCGGCGGTCAATTACGACCAACCGGAGAAGACAGACGTCATTCCGAGCGAACGCGTCGTCTTCCTGCCCCAGCAACAGGTCTGGTCGAACGTCGTCAACGGTTTGAAAGCCGGCTTCATTCCTGTCACCAGCATGCGCGGCACGCCCGCCGATGGCCTGCTGCTGGCCGATTTCTCGCTCGACGATCCCGAAAGTTTCTCCGAATGCGGCGCGGTCACCACCTCCTATGCCGGCGAGCGCAACCCGCGCGTCGTCAGCACGCCCTTTCTGTCGCCCGAGACCTATCCCGTCTACCGGACCAGCGTGCTCGGTATTCAACGGATCGACGCCGCGCGCCGCGGCGATTTCCGCCTGACCGGCACGGCGAATATTGTGATCTCGCCGATCGACGAGCGCCAGACCCTAGTCTCGATCAAAGTGAACTACAAGTTGAACTACAACCACTACACCCAGACGGAACTGGCGCCGACCGCCACGGTCGAGCCGCGCAGCGTCGAATTCAGCACCCATTACGGATCGACCGGCGAACCCGTCTGCTATTCCAAGGGCGCCATCGAAATCAGCCTTCTCGACCTGTCGGAGAACAGCAACGCGCAGCTCCTTCGACCCTGCCTCGTCAAGGGCGTCACCCGGCCCGGCAGCGTAAAGGTCTATTACGCGCCGGAGCATCCGCGCTACGAGATCATCCGCGTGACCGAATCGCGGGGCGGATTGTGGTTCTGTTCGGTGGGCCAGGCGGAAGCGGCCGGCTGGGTCGCGGCCGAACGCTAGGAGCTGCCGCCAATGGCTCCCTTCCCTTTCCTGCCGTGACCGCCATCCGGCGCGGCGCGGTCGTCACCGGCGCCGCAGGCGATATGGGCGGCGGCGTGGCCGCGGCCCTCGCCGAAGACGGCTTTGCCGTCTATGCCGCGGATCTACGTCCCATTCCCCAGGTCGAAGGCATCGTCCCGATTGCCCTCGACGTCACCGATCGGGACGCCGTCTTCGCCCTGGCCGAACGTGCCGCCGGGGAATGCGATCTGCGCGTCTGGATCAACGCCGCGGGCGTCTTCGAACCCGCCAGGGTGATCGAGGCCGACGCGGCCGCCTGGAACCGCATCCTCGGGATCAATCTGACAGGCACCTTCCACGGCTGCGCCGCCGCCCTGCGGGTCATGGCCGCCGGCGGGCGGGGTGGGCGCATCGTCAATATCGGATCGATTTCCGGCCAGTTGGGCGGCGTCGGAGTCCACCCGGCCTACGGCGCATCGAAGGCGGGGGTACACGCCCTGACCAAAACCTATGCCCTGGAAGGCGCCAAGCACGGCATCTATTGCAACGCCGTGGCGCCCGGCGTGCTTGAAGGGCGCATGACCGCCGGCTTTCCACCCGAGGTGCTGGAGAAGATCATGCGCGGCAACCCGCAGCGCAGGCTGGGCCGGATGGACGAGATCGTCCACGCCATCCTTTATCTCGCGGACGAGCGGGCCAGCTTCACAAATGGTGTGATCCTGCCGCTCAACGGCGGCGAACTGATGGTCGGCTAGACCAGCCGACCATCACATTCCGCTAATATTCCGCCCATATTCCTCGGGGCTATTTCTTGATCTTGGCGCCCGCGGCGTAGGCCTTCTTCAGCTTTTCGACCGTGAATTTCGGATCCCGCGATGCGTTTATCACGACCGCCTCGCGGCGCTGCATCAGGTCCAGTGCCTTGGGCACATCGCGCGCGACCTCGTGCGGAATCACCACCGCGCCGTGCCGGTCGGCATGCACCAGATCCCCGGAATGCACCAGCATCCCGTGGATGTTCACCGGGCAGTCGAAATCGACCAGATGGATGAAGGCATGGCTCGGCGCGATCACGCCCGAGAGAAGTTGGAAATCCTCCGCGATCATGTCCAGATCGCGCACGCTGCCGTTCGTCACCACACCCTGGCAGCCCAGCGCCTTGTGCACGTTCGAATTCACCTCGCCCCAAAACGAGCCGTAGCCCGGCGGGTCGTCCAGGTCCTGCACGAGGCTGATCTTCGGCGACGGTCCCGAGCCGACATATTCGACATATTTGAAGCGCAGTTTCATGTAGTCGTCCGCCGCCAGCGGACCGGGCTCCTTCGCCCGCACCAGCGCCGTCCGCGCATAGCCGCACATCGGCTTCATCTCGGGAAAGACGCAGTTGAGTTGGCGCGTCGTATAGCCGGTCCCCCGGCGTTCCGGCGCCACCATCTCCAGCAGATTGCAGATTGTCGGCGTGTCGATCGCGCGAAGCGATTCGATCTCCAACTTGTTCAACGGCTTGTTCATGGGTTCTCCCTCAAAACTATGGTGACCGCAGCCTAAACCAGGGGCACGGGCGCGTCATGCTTCGGCGCGGCTCTCGCGCCAGATAATGTAGAGACCGCTGGCCACGATGAGCGCTGCGCCGCACAGGGTATAGACGTCGGGGAAATCGCCGAAGAAGACGAGACCGAAGAGCGTGCCCGTGATGATCTGGCTGTAGACGAGAGGCGCCAGGAAGGACGCCTGGGCGAGTTCGAAGGCCTTGA
>JAQCGR010000029.1 GCA_027619995.1 Pseudomonadota bacterium
CGACTAGCGCCGTTCTTTGAAGAATTCCTTGAGCAGCGCGCCGGCGCGCTCCTCGTCGATCCCGCCATAGACCTCGGGCGCGTGGTGGCAGGTTTCGTGGTCGTAGATCCGCGGGCCGTGCTCGACGCCGCCGCCCTTGGGGTCAGACGCGCCGTAATAAAGCCGGCGGATGCGGACAAACGAGAGCGCGGCGGCGCACATCGGGCAGGGCTCCAGGGTGACATAGAGGTCGCATTCGGTCAGGCGCGGGGTGGCCAGGGCCTCGGCCCCGGCGCGAATCACCAGCATCTCCGCATGGGCGGTGGGATCGGTGCGCGCCTCGACCTCGTTGCCCGCGGCGGCCAGGACGGCCCGGCGCGCGCCATCGACCAGAACCGCGCCGACCGGCACCTCGCCTCGCTCGGCGGCGGCCCGCGCCTCGGCCAGGGCCATATCCATGAATCCGGTCACGTCTTGTTTGGCCCTGGGACCGGCGCCGAGGCCGACCGGGCGAGCCAGGCCAGATCGCCGCGCAGACGCGCCGCCCGGCCTTCGCCCAGGGCGTCGGAGACCCGGTTCTGGGCCTGGCGCCAGAGCGGCAGGGAGGCTTCCAGCTTGGCCCTGCCCTCCGCCGTCAGGGCGATGCGCCGCTGGCGCTTGTCCTTGCCCGTCTGCATGCGCAGCAGGCCCGCGCGGACCAGGGGCTGGAGATTGCGCGACAGGGTGGTGCGGTCCATGACCAGGGATTCGGCGAGGGCGGAGACGGTGGGTTCGCCCGCCAGGCCGACCGCTGTGAGCAGGGAGAACTGGGTGCCCTTGATGCCGCTGGGCGCCAGGGCATCGTCATAGAGCTGGCCGACCGCGCGCGCGGCCTTGCGCACGCTCAATCCCGAACAGCCCGCAGCGGCGCGCAGGGCTTCCTTGAACTGATCCGCGTCGAGCTGCGCCATGAAAAGAATGTATATGCATATACCGGCGAGTCAATCGATCCGTTGCCCCAGCCCCGGAAGGGCACATACAGTCCGGCCATGAAAAAAATCGAAGACCGAGAGGGCGATCGCATCGCCAAGGTCATGGCGCGGGCGGGACTATGCTCGCGCCGCGAGGCGGAACGCTGGATCGCGGAACGCCGGGTCAAGGTGGACGGCAAGGTGATCGACGGCCCCGCCGTGCTGATCGGCCCGGGCAACCGGGTCCATGTCGACGGCAAGCCCCTGCCGGCCGCCGAACCGCCGCGCCTGTGGCGCTATCACAAGCCGGCCGGAGAGATCACCACGGCACGCGACCCCCAGGGTCGCCCCACGGTGTTCGACAACCTGCCATCCGATATGCCGCGCACGGTAACGATCGGGCGGCTGGATATCGGCTCGGAGGGCCTGCTGCTGCTGACCAATGACGGCGGCGTGGCGCGCCGCCTGGAACTGCCCGCGACCGGCTGGACCCGGCGCTACCGGGTAAGGGTGCACGGCAAGCCCGACGAGGCCGCGCTGGCGCGGCTGGCCAAGGGCGTGACGGTCGAGGGCGTGCGCTATGGCCCGATCCGGGCCGTGCTCGACAAACTGCAGGGCAGCAATGCCTGGCTAACGATGAGCCTGACCGAGGGCAAGAACCGCGAGATCCGCAAGGTCTGCGCCCATCTGGGCCTGGATGTTAACCGCCTGATCCGTCTCGCCTATGGCCCCTTCCAACTGGGCAACCTGGACCGGGGCACGGTCGAGGAAGTGCCGCGCCGGGCGCTGCGCGAGCAGCTCGGCCAGTTGCTCGAGCCGCCGAAACCATGATCCGTATCGTCGCCGGCAAGCACCGGGGGCGGAAGCTGGCGGTGCCGGAGGACGGCCCCGAGGGCAACCCCAAGGGCGACAGCGTGCGGCCGACCACGGACCGTGCGCGCGAGGGGCTGTTCAACACCCTGGCCCATGGCGGCCTGGGCCGGGGCGGGCAATCGCCCATCGCGGAAGCCCGCGTGCTCGATGCCTTCGCCGGCTGCGGAGCGCTCGGCCTCGAAGCCCTGTCGCGGGGCGCCGCCCATGCGAGCTTCCTGGAAATCGACCGCCAAGCCTGCGCGGTGATCGAGGACAATCTGGAGCATCTGGGCGAAACGGCGCGCGGCAAGGTCCTGCGCGGCGATGCCCTGCGCCCGCCGCATGCCCGGGCGGGCGCCTGCGACCTGATCTTCCTAGACCCACCCTATCGCAAGGACATGGCCGAAGCCGCCCTGCTGGCCCTGGTCGCGGCCGGCTGGGTGGCGCCGGATGCGGTCGTCGCGGTCGAGCAGGAGAGTGGCGAGGCCCTCGCGCCGCCCGAGGGATTCGAGCGGGTCGACGAGCGGCGTTATGGCCGGGCGCAATTCACCTTGCTGCGCTACCGCGCGTCCAGCCAGTCCTGAAGGAAGGCGTAGCTGGTCCAGCCGCCATCGACGGCGATGGCCTGGCCGGTGATGAAGGATGCGCGTTCCGAGGCCAGGAACAGGACCAGATCGACGATCTCCGGATCATGAAGCATCCGGCCCATCGGCGTGCGCCGGGTCAGATTGGTGGGATCGAGCTTGCCGCGCTCGACCAGGTTTTGAATCATCGGCGTGTTGGTGAAACCGGGGCAGACCGCGTTGACGCGCACCCCCCGCGCCGCCCATTCATTGGCCAGAACCCTGGTCATGGCGACGATGCCGGTCTTGGACACGACATAGGCCAGGCGCTCGGGCGCGGCCGCCAAGCCCCAGATCGAGGCATTGTTGACGATCACCCCTTCGCCCTGGGCGCACATCCGCCGGCCCGCCTCATGGGCGCAGAGGAAGGCGCCGCGCAGATTGACGTTCATCGTGCGGTCCCAGTCCTCGGCGGTCATCTCGAGGGTCGGCTTGTTGTCGGACAGGCCGGCATTGTTGAACAGGATGTCGATGCCGCCGAAATCGCGGTCCATATGTTCGAAGGCCGCGCGCAGATCGTCTTCCTCGGCAACGGAGCCGGCGGCCCAGCCGGCCTGGCCGCCCTGGGCCTGGATGCGCCCGGCCAGATCGGCCGCGCCTTCGCCATCGGTGTCGAAGACGAAGACCTTGGCCCCCTCTCGCGCGAAGGTTTCGGCGGCCAGATGCCCGATCCCGCTCGCCCCGCCGGTCACGAAGACACGACGCCCCTCAAGTTCCGCCATTCTCCGTCTCCCTATCTGTCGGCCAGCCAGCCGTCGGCGTAGCCATAGGCGGTCCAGCCGCCATCCACCGCGATCACCTGGCCCGTGACATAGGCGGCCTCCGGCGAGCAGAGGAATAGGGCCATCTCGGCGATATCCTCGGGTTGGCCCAGGCGGCCCAGCGGTGTGCGGTTCTCGATCTGGGCGGCGTCGAAGCGGCCGGCCTCGCGGTTGAGTCTGGTCATCCGCGTTTCGGTATAGCCCGGCCCGATGGCGTTCACCCGGACCCCGTCGCGCGCCCATTCATCGGCCAGGGCCTTGGTCATGCCCGAGACGGCATGCTTGGTGGCGATATAGGGCAGGCGCGCGGGCGCGGCGACGATGCCGTAGATCGAGGTGATGTTGAGGATCGTGCCGGACTTGCGCGGCACCATGCGGCGGCCCGCCGCGCGGGCGCAGAGAAAGACGCCGCGCATGTTGATCGCGACCATGCGGTCCCAGGCCTCGTCGGTCAGATCCAGGGTCGGGCAGGGAATCGAGATGCCGGCATTGTTGACCAGGATATCGACCGCCCCGAGTTCGGTGTCCATGGCCGCGAAAGCGGCCTCGACATCCTCGGTCGCGGAAACATCGCCGGCCATGGTCGCGACCTCGGCCCCCTCCGCGCGCAGGGCATCGGCCGCCTTGGCCAACCCTTCCGCGTCGATATCGAACAGAAAAAGCCTGGCCCCGTCCCGCGCGAAGCGCGCCGCCATGGCATAGCCGAGCCCATCGGCCCCGCCGGTGACAAAGGCGCATTGCCCCTTCAAGCGTTCCGTCATTGCTTCCCCCTCCCCCAAGGCGACCGTCTAACGGCGGCCGAACAAGCGCTCGATATCCGCCAGCTTCAATTCGACATAGGTCGGCCGCCCGTGGTTGCACTGGCCGGAATGGGGCGTCGCCTCCATCTGGCGCAGCAGGGCATCCATCTCGACCACCCCCAGGCGCCGGCCGGCCCGCACGCTGCCATGGCAGGCCATGGTGCCGCAGACCTCCTCGATCCGCTCCTTGAGGCCCATGGCCTCGCCCAGCTCCTCCAACTCGTCGGCCAGATCGCGCACCAGACCCTGGACATTGGTTTCGCCCAGCATGGCCGGGGTCTCGCGCACCACGACCGCGCCATTGCCGAAAGCCTCGATCACCAGACCGAACTGGGCCAGTTCCTCGGCCCGGGCGGTCAGGCGTTCGACCGCGCTCTCGTCCAGTTCCACCACTTCGGGCAACAGCAGGACCTGGCCCTGAACCCGGCCTTCGGCGAGGGCCGTCTTCATCCGTTCATGGACCAGGCGTTCATGCGCGGCATGCTGATCGACGATGACGATGCCGTCGGCGGTCTGGGCGACGATATAGGTCTCGTGAAGCTGGGCCCGGGCGGCGCCCAGGGGATAGCCGTCGGCATCGGTCTGAGCGTCATGGCCCTCGCCCGGGCCGCCGTTGCCGTAGGGCTCGACCCGGCCCGAGGGCGCGCCGAAACCCGCGAAGCCGCCGGACGGTGCCTGGAAAGCCGCGCCCCTTTCGGCCAGGCCGCGCGGGATATAGGCCGGGGCATGGCCGTAGGGCAGGCCCTGGCCGCCCGCCGGCCGCGCCGCGCCGAGAGCGGCGGAGGCGACCGTGGTCGAGGCCCGGTGGCCCGCTTCGGCCAGGGCATGGCGCAGGGCGCCGACGATCAGCCCCCGGACGAGGCCGGCATCGCGAAAGCGCACCTCGGCCTTGGCCGGATGGACGTTCACATCGACCAGATCGGGGGGCACGTCGAGGAACAGGGCGACGAGCGGATGTCGGTCGCGGGCCAGGAAATCCTGATAGGCGCCGCGCACCGCGCCCTGGAGCAGGCGGTCGCGCACCGGGCGGCCATTGACGAAGAGATACTGGGCCTGGGCATTGGCGCGGTTGAGGGTGGGCAGACCGGCATAGCCGGTGAGCCGCAGCCCCTCGCGCTCGGCATCCACCGCCACGGCATTGTCGGCGAAATCCCGTCCCATGATCGCGCCGAGCCGGTCGAGCCGGGCGCCGAACATATCGCCCTGGGCCGCGCCCAGGCGCAGGCGCATCCGCCCCTCGGCCTGGAGCGAGAAGGCGATATGGGGATGGGCCATGGCGAGGCGGTTGAGCGCATCGATCATGTGGCTCGTCTCGGTCCGCTCGACCTTGAGGAATTTGAGCCGGGCCGGGGTGGCGTAGAACAGGTCGCGCACCTCGATCCGGGTGCCCGCGGTCAGGGCCGCGGGTTCCGGACCCTGCACGTGTCCGCCCTCGACCGCGATGCGCCAGGCCGAATCCGCGCCCGCCGCACGGCTGGTGATCGCCATGCGGCTGACCGCGCCGATCGAGGGCAATGCCTCGCCCCGGAAGCCGAGAGTCGAAATATGCGTCAGGTCGTCATCGGGCAGCTTGGAGGTGGCGTGGCGCTCGATCGCGAGGGAGAGCTCCTCCGCCGTCATGCCGCAACCGTCGTCGACCACGGCGATCAGGCCGCGTCCGCCGCCCTCGGCCGTCACTTCGATATGGGCCGCGCCCGCGTCGATGGCGTTCTCGACCAATTCCTTCACCGCCGAGGCCGGACGCTCAACGACCTCCCCCGCCGCGATGCGGTTGACGAGACCCTCGGGCAGGCGGCGGATGGTCAAATCGAGTTTGGTCCCTGGTCCGGTGCTTGGCCTGCGCTCGGCCCCAGATCGCGCCTCAATTTCCGAGACGGGGGGTGAGCTTGGTCATGTAGCGACGGGTCAGGATCTTGCCCTGTTCGACCGCCGGCTGGTTGAAGGGATCGACGCCGAGAAGATGCGCGGCGATCACCGTTTCCAGCATGAAGTGCATCATCATCGCCCCCATTGCCCTGGCGTCAAGCACGGGCAGGACGAAACGGCGCACCGGGCGGCCGGCCGCGACCAATGTGTCCGAGGTCGCGCGATAGGACGCCTCCAGCAGTTCGCCCAGAGAACGGCCGATCAGCCAGTCCAATTCGCTTTCCGACTGGCTTTCCGGCGCGACCAGGCGGTCCTCTTCGCCTGGGCCGGCGTAAAGCATGGTGAAGAGCTTGTCGTTGGGGCCATCGAGATAGAGCTGGAGCTGGCTGTGCTGATCGACCGTGCCGAGCGCCCGGATCGGCACCGTGCCCAGACCGTTCTTGCCCAGGCTTTCGGCCCAGAGCTGGCGAAACCACATGCCGAAGGGGGCGAAACGGTCGCCATAGCTCATCATCGCGGTCGCCGAGATGGCGCGTTCGCGCATCAGCCCGACCTGGAGCGCCGCGCCCGCTGCCGGGCCGTTCTCGGCATCGGGTTTGCCTTCGAGGCAGGCATCCAGCACGGCGGCGGCCCCCTCCCGGGCGACGATCGGATCGAGGCCGACGATCATCGCGGGCAGCAGCCCGACGACGGAAAGGGCGGAATAGCGCCCGCCCAGATCGGGGTCATGTTCGAGAACGCGCATCCGGCGGAACTCGGCGTAGCGGCGCAGCGGGCTCGATTCGGCGCGCGTGACGATGGTGAAATGATTGCCCAGACGATCGGCGTCCAAGGCCTGGCGCATGGCGTCGAGGCAGACCAGGAATTGGGCCAGGGTCTCGACCGTGCCGCCGGACTTGGAGATGACGATGAAGCCGGTGCGCGGCAGATCGAGAGCCCTGAACAGCTCGTTGAAGCCGGTCGGGTCCACGTTCTCCATGAAAATCACGCGCGGATCGGCCTGGATTCCGGGCAGGTGGGGCTGTTTCAGAGCGGTCAGGCATTGCCCGCCCAGGCTGGAACCGCCGGTGCCGAGCACGACCACGGTGTCGAAAGCCTCGTGATAGCGGCGGGCGGCCGCCTCGATCATGTCGAGATCGTCGCGCCGCGCGGGCAGACCCAGGAACGGCCGCTCGCCCGCGCGATGCCAGTCCCGCAGTTGATCGAGGGCCGGCGCCGTCTCCGCCAGGCAGGATTCCAAGCCGATGGCCGTGAGGCGGCCGTCCCCGCCATCGCCCAGGCAATCGGCGATATCCAATTCATAGGGCAGCGAACCAGTCATCGAGCCGCGCTCCCAGCCGCAAGCGGCGGCCAAATCGATATTTCGGCGATTCTATTCCGCATTTTTTACGATCGCTCCGTCCGGCAGCGGATCCGGCGCGCCGACCACCGTGATGGTCAGGGTTCCGGGATCGAGCAGCCGGCGCGCAACCCGGCGCACATCCTCGACCGTGACCGCGTCGATCAAAGCGTTGCGCCGGTCCAGATAATCGATGCCCAGGTCCTGGAGCTGCATGGCGGTCACGATGCCCGCGACCCCATCCGTGCTGCCGAAGCGCAGGGCGAAGGACCCCGTGATGAAGGCCTTGGCCTCGTCCAGTTCCGTCTCGCCGACCCCTTCCTCGGCGAGGCGCCCCCATTGCTCGCGCAGGACGGCGACGGTTTCCGCCAGCCGCGCGCTCTGGGTCGCGACGCTGCCCATGATGAGGGAGGCGTGATCGAGAGGATAAAGATACGAATAGATGCCGTAGGCCAAGCCGCGCTTTTCACGCACTTCCTCGTAGAGGCGCGAATTGAAGCTGCCGCCGCCGAGGATGTGATTCATCACATGGGCGACATAAAAATCCGGATCGTCCCGCGCGATGCCCAGATCGCCGAAGACCACGACGCTCTGCGGGATCGCACGCTCGACCACCGTCACACTGCCCGGATTCTCGAGCACGGCGGGCGGCACATCCCAGGACGAAGCCTGGGCCGGGAGCGTGCCGACGGTGCTGTCGAGCAGCGGGCCAAGGGCTTCCGGCGTGATATCCCCGACCACGGAGACGACCAGATTGTCGCGTGCGAAGCGCCGGTCGACGAAGCCTCGCAGATCCGCCACATCGAGTGCCGCCAAACTTTCCGGCGTGCCGCTGACCGGGCGGCCGTAAGGGTGATTGGGGAAAGCCGCCGCCCACCAGGCCTGCGCTGCGATCCGGTCCGGATTCTCCATGCTGCGGGACAGCGAGGACAGCAGGGCGGCGCGCATGCGTTCGACCGAATCGGCACCGAAATGCGCCTCGGTCAGGGACAGGCGCAGGAGATCAAAGGCGAGATCCCGGTTCTTGGTCAGGGTCTTGAGCCGGCCGCTGAAATTGTCCTGCCCGGCATTGAAGCCGAGTTGGATCGAATTGTCCTCGAGGGTGCGTTGGAAAGCCTGGGAATCGTAATCGCCCGCGCCCTCGTCGAGGAGGACGGAGGTGAATTCGGCCAGACCTTCCTTGCCCGCCGGATCGAGCGCCGCGCCGCCACGGAAGACGAAATCGACCGCGATCAGCGGGATGGAATGGTCCTCGACCAGCCAAGCCGTGATGCCGCCGGGACTGACCACTTCGTGCACTTCGGCGGCGCGCGCGGGCGCGGCGGCGATGCCCAGAACAAGCGCCAGGGCGACTGTCAGGGCGGCGGCGAATCGGGTTGTCATATCGCGGGCTTCTCAGGCAGAAGGATCGCGGTGACCGAGCGTTCGGGCCGCAGGACCAGGCGGGCCGCGGCATCGACCTCCTCGGCGGTGACCGTGGCGATCCGCTCCGGCCAGGCCTCGACATCGGCAATGCTGCGGCCGGCGGCGACCGCGACGCCCAAGGACCGGGCGCCGGCCTGAAGACCGTCGCGGGCATAGACGGCGGCGGATTCGAGACGCGCCGTTGCGCGGGCGACCGCTTCCGGATCGACGCCCTCGGCGAGGACAGCCGCAATCTCCTCATCCACGGCCTTTTCGACATCCTCGACCGGGACACCGTCGCGCGGGCTGACATATATCGCGAAACGGGACAGGTCGATCGTATCCGGGGAATAGTAGGTGCCGGCGGACGAGGCCAGCTTGCGCTCCACGACGAGACGGCGGTAGAGGCGGCTGGTCGCACCGCCGCCCAGCACCTCGGACAGGACCTGCAGGGCATAGGCCTGGTCGGCCTCGCCCGCCAAATAGCTGGGCGCGAGATAGCTGCGGTTCCATTCCGGCTGGCGGACCAGGGGACTGGCCATCTCGACCCGCCGCGCGGTCAGCGGCGGCGGCTCCTGCACACGCGTCCTGGGCGCAATACCGCGTGCCGGAATCGGGCCGTAGTATTTCTCGACCAGGGGCCGCACCTCATCGACCGTCACGTCGCCGGTGATGACCAGCACGGCATTGTCGGGCGCGTAATGCCGGGCGTAGAAGGCCCGAGCATCCTCGGTCGTCAGCCCCTCCATTTCGTGCTTCCAGCCGATGATGGGGATGCCGTAGGGATGATGCAGATACAGGACGGCGCCGGCACGCTCATCCAGCTGGGCGCCCGGTTCGTTGTCGATGCGGCTGCGCCGCTCCTCGATCACGACATCGAGTTCGGGCCGCGCGACCGCGTCGGTCAGGATGAGGTTCGCCATGCGGTCGGCTTCCAATTCCATGATCAGTTCGAGCCGATCCCTGGCGACGCTCTGGAAATAGCCGGTGTAGTCCTGGGAGGTGAAGGCGTTCTCCTGCCCGCCGTTGAGCGCCACGAGACGGGAGAACTCGCCATTGGGATGACGTTCGGTGCCCTTGAACATCAAATGTTCGAGGTAATGGGCCAAGCCCGACTTGCCAGGCTCCTCGTCGGCCGCGCCCACCTTGTAGAAGATCATCTGGGTGACGGCAGGCACGCGGTCATTCTCGACCACGACGACCTGAAGGCCGTTGTCCAAGGTGAAGGTCTTTGGATTCCAGATCGTCGCGCCCGCCGAACCGGGCGCAGTCAGCGCCGCAACCAGCAAAAGCAACGCCGCCAGCGAGCGGGCGGCGAAGGGGGCGACCGCGGCAAGGGGCCGTATCGTCACGTCGGGACCTCCAATCCGGTGAGCGGCGGCGCAAAACCGCAACCGTTCCCGCTCATATGGTTAGAAGACGGACTGGAGCAAGCCTTCCTTCTTGCGGATCACCACGGGAGGCGTGGAGTCATCCGCCTTTTCCTCGACGATCGCGCCTTCCACACCCACCACTTCGGCTTTAGCATCCCCGGGCGGTGCGTTCTTTTCCCATTTCAGGAGCTTGTCGGTGAACTGTTCCTGGGAGCGCTCGATCGCGACCGATTCGGCGTCGATTTCCTCGCGTATCATGGGATTGACCGAAGCGATCCCGGCGCGATCGAGGAGCGCCTGCTCGCCCGGACTGGGCCGGCCCGGCATGGCGGCGACGACCGTGCCGTCGGAGTTCGTGACCGGCTGACTGGTCGGCAGACCGAAGACCCGCTTGCGCGCGGCCTGGGTCGCGACCCGGTTGTCAGAGCCGCCGCTGACCGGCGGCCGCAGATTGTATTCGGGCGGAAGCGCCAGGGTCGGGCCCTTAACCTCGCCATACAGCGCCTCGTCGGACGGATCCCCGCCGACGACGGCGTCCTGCAGGTCCGCTATCGACTGGCAGGCGCCCAGAATCAGCACCGCGGCGATGGCCACTCCCAATCGAATCGTCTTCGCGTGGTCCATGTTTTCCATCGAATCGGTCAGAGAGGGCGAATCGGTCAGAGAGGGTCTCTTAGATATTAGGTGCAGCACGCTTCTCGAACAAGCTGTCGACCAACATCACGATGACTCCTACCGTAATCGCCGAATCAGCCAAATTGAAGGCAGGCCAATGCGCGCCGGCCAGATGGAAGTCCAGAAAATCGACGACCTCGCCATGAAACACGCGGTCGAGGGCATTGCCCAGGGCGCCGCCGACGACAAGGCCGAGGGCCAAGGCGAGCCAGGGCCGCAAGGTCCGCGCAATCCAGACGACGAGCGCTGCCGCGATGGCGACGGCCAGGCCGGCGAGCAGCCAGCGCCCTTCGCCACCGCCGAACATGCCGAAACTGATGCCCGGATTCCAGACCAGGACGAGATTGAAGAACCCCGTGACCTCGATCACCCGCGGCGGCGCCATGACATCGGTCAGAATCCACCATTTCGACGCCTGGTCGAGAAGCAGGACGAGCGCGGCGAGGGCCAGCCCGCGGCGCAGCATGACGGGCGATCCCATCGCGGGCCTAGGCGTCGGCCGGGCCGAGGCGGTCGACCGCGCCGGCGCAGCGGTCGCAGAGATCGTCATGGCCTGCGATCTGGCCGACCGAAGGCAGAACCTTCCAGCAGCGCTCGCATTTTTCGCCCTCGGCCAGGCCCGGCACCACGCCGACGCCCTGGACATCGGGCAGGGTGAAGGCGCCTTCGGGCACCGGCTCGAAGCGCAGATCGACGGCCGAAGTGATGCACAGTTCGGCCAGATCAATGCCTTTGATGGCGGCGGCATAATCCGCCGGGGCATAGATCACCGGCCGGGCCTGGAGGCTGGAGCCGATGCGCTTCTCGGCCCGTTCCCGCTCCAACGCCCCGGTCACGACCCGGCGGAGATCGCGCAAGGTGCGCCATTTCGCGGCGAGCGCAGGGTCGGACCATTCCGCGGGCGCCTCCGGGAAGCTCCGAAGGTGGACGCTGACCGCCCGCCCGGACGCATCGGCCCCGTCCTGGATACGGGCGAGCCACGCCTCTTCCGCGGTGTAGCAGGTGAAGGGCGCCAGCCATGCCGTCAGATGGTCGAACAGGATATCTAGCACCGTGCGCACGGCGCGGCGGCTGTCCGAGTCCGGCGCATCGCAATAGAGCGCGTCCTTGCGGATATCGAAATAGAGCGCCGAGAGGTCGACCGCGCAGAAAGTGTGAAGCCGCGCGAACAACGCATGAAACTCGAAGCTGTCGCAGGCCTCGCGCAGCGCCGAATCGAACTCGTGGACGCGATGCAGCACCCAGCGTTCTAACTCCGGCATCGCATCGTAGCCGATTCTTTCGCTTTCCTCGAAGCCTTCGAGGCCGCCCAGAAGGTAGCGCAGGGTGTTGCGCAGACGCCGGTAGATATCGGACATCTGTTTCAGGGTTTCCGGGCCGAATACCGGGTCCTTGGTGTAGTCGGTCCCGACCACCCAGAGGCGCAGGATATCGGCGCCGAATTTCTCCACGACGCCCTGGGGCGAGAGCGCGGTGCCCGAAGACTTGGACATCTTCTGCGCCTTCTCGTCGAGAATGAAGCCGTGGGTCAGCACGGCATCGAAAGGCGCACGGCCGCGGGTGCCGCAGGATTCGAGCAGCGACGAATGGAACCAGCCGCGATGCTGGTCGGTGCCTTCGAGATAGAGCGAGGCCGGCCATTTGAGATCGGGCCGCTGTTCGAGCACGAAAGCATGGGTCGAGCCCGATTCGAACCAGACGTCGAGAATGTCGTCGACCTTCTCCCAGTCCTCCGGGTCGTAACTCTCGCCGAGGAAGCGCGCGGCCGCGCCCTCCTTGAACCAGGCATCCGCCCCTTCCGCGACGAAGGTCTCGAAGATGCGCGCATTGACCTCGGCGTCGATCAGCACCTCGCCGTCGGATTTGCGCACGAAGACCGCGATGGGAACGCCCCAGGCACGCTGGCGCGAGATCACCCAGTCGGGGCGGGTCTCGATCATGCCGCGCAGGCGCGCCTTGCCCGTATCGGGCACGAAGCGCGTCGCGTCGATCGCTTCGAGGGCGATCGCACGCAGCCCGTCCTTACCCTTGTCGTCGCCCATGGAAATGAACCATTGAGGCGTGTTGCGGAAGATGAGCGGCGCCTTTGAGCGCCAGGAATGGGGATAGGAATGGGTGACGCGGCCCCGGGCGATCAGCGCGCCCGCCTGCGTCAGAAATTCGATCACCGCGGCGTTGGCGTCGCCGTCCTTGCCCTTGTCGGTGTAGATCCGTTTGCCGGCCAGCAACGGGACGTGGCCGTAGTACTCGCCCGCCTCCCCAACGGTATGCGGCACTTCGGTCAGCCCGACCCCGGCGAAGACATCGCGGTTCTGCAGGAAGGTGATGTAATCGTCGGCGCCATGGCCGGGCGCCGTGTGGACGAAGCCGGTGCCGGCATCGTCGGACACATAATCCGCCGCCAGCATCGGCACGTCGTAGTCCCAATAGCTCTCGCCGCCCGAGATGCCGCGGAACGGATGGGCGCAGCGGGCGATCCGGGAAGGATCGATGGCCGCCTTGCGCTCGTAGCCCTCGACCCGGGCCGCCGCCATGACCGATTCGACGAGCGAGTCGGCCAGGATCAGCCGGTCGCCCTTCTTCGCCCAGTTGTCGTCGGGCGCGGCCGTCACCTCGTAGAGGCCGTATTCGGTGGATTTCGAATAGGCGATCGCGCGATTGGCAGGGATCGTCCAGGGCGTGGTCGTCCAGATCACGACCTCGGCCCCGGCCAGGTCGTCCTCGGCGGCGACCACCGGGAACTTCACCCAGATCGTCGTCGAGACATGGTCGTGGTACTCGACCTCGGCCTCGGCCAGGGCGGTTTTCTCGACCACCGACCACATGACCGGCTTCGAGCCGCGGAACAGGCGGCCGTTCTCGGCGAACTTCATCAGCTCGGCCGCGATCCGCGCTTCGGCCTCGAGCGCCATGGTCAGATAGGGGTTTTCCCAATCGCCGACGACGCCGAGCCGCTGGAACTCCTCCGACTGGATGCCGACCCATTTCTCGGCGAATTCGCGGCATTCGCGGCGGAATTCGACGATCGGCACCTCGTCCTTGTCCTGACCCTTTGCGCGGTACTGCTCCTCGATCTTCCATTCGATGGGCAGGCCGTGGCAATCCCAGCCGGGCACATAATTGGCGTCCTTGCCCAGCATCTGCTGGGAGCGGTTGATGACATCCTTGAGAATCTTGTTGAGGGCATGACCGATATGGAGATGACCGTTGGCGTAGGGCGGGCCGTCATGGAGGACGAACTTCTCGCGGCCCTGCGACTGCTCGCGCAGGCGCCGGTAAAGCCCGAGTTCGGCCCAGCGCGCGAGCAGCTTGGGCTCGCGCTCGACCAGCCCGGCACGCATTGGGAATTCGGTCTTCGGCAGAAAGACCGTCGATTTATAGTCTCGGCTCATGATTCCACTCGTTCACCGCCGACACCGGCCGCCGGATCGGCAGCGAGGCGCGCCAGGACGGCCCGCGCGGCGTCGCAGTCGCGGGCGATTTGTGCCTTCAAAGCGTCCAGCCCGTCAAACTTCTTCTCCGCGCGCAGCCGTTCGACCAGGGCCACGCGCAGATGCTCGCCGTAGATGTCTCTGTCGAAATCGAAGAGATGGACCTCCAGGGTCACGCTGCGCCCGTCGACCGTCGGACGGCGGCCCAGATTGGCCGCACCGTTGTGCCAGACGGTTTCGGCACCCTGATCGACCCCCGCGCGCACCGCGTAGACGCCGTGGGCGGGCACGATGTAGTCGCCCAAGGGCACGTTCGCGGTCGGGAAGCCGATCGTGCGGCCGCGCTTCTCGCCGCCTTCGACCCGGCCCTCGATCTCCCAGAATCGGCCGAGCAGCGCCGCGGCGCGGGCCGGCTCACCTCGCTGCAGAAGATCGCGGATGACGGTCGAGGAAAAGGTGATGCCCTCGGCGCTCTCGACCGGCGACACGCTGGTCAGGCCGAAGCCCTCGCGCTCGGCCAGCGCCTGCAGCAATTCGACATTGCCCTGGCGCCGATGGCCGAAGGTGAAGTTGTAGCCGACGACGACGCTATGCGCGGCCAGATCGCCCACCAGGATATCCATGACGAAACCCTCCGCCCCGACGGCGGCCAGCGCCTCGTCGAAATGCAGGACGAACAGGTCGTCGACGCCAAGTTCCTCGATATAGCGGGCCTTGATGCGCAGCGGTGTCAGGCGATAGGGCGGCGCGCCCGGTTGGAAAACCTGGCGCGGATGAGGCTCGAAGGTGAGCACGGCCAGACGCCGGCCCGTGGCCCGCGCGATTCGCCCGGCCTCGCCGATGATGGCCTGATGGCCCCGGTGGATGCCGTCGAAATTGCCAATGGCGACGACCGCGCCCCGCGCGTCGTCCGGCAGATAGGTGTGATGGCGAAATAACCGCATGCTGGCGCCGTCCTCCCCGCCGGGGAGACTAGCGGCTTCCCGGCGGCGTGCAACCTGCGTTCGCCTATTCGGCGGCCGTGGCCGCGCGGGTCGGCACCATCACCAGCGCCTCGCCGTCGAGCACGACGGTATCGCCCACCTTACAGACCGTTTCCAACCGGATCCGGCGCTTCTCGGCGATGACCTCGACGATGGTCGCGCGGGTCTTGACGGTGTCACCGACGCGCACCGGGGCGCGGAACCGGAGGTTCTGGCTAAGATAGATGCAGCCGGGGCCCGGCAGCCGGGTGCCCACCACGGTCGAGATCAAGCTGGCGGTCAGCATGCCGTGCACGATGGGGCCGCCAAACATGGTGCGGCTGGCGAATTCATGATCGAGATGCAGAGGGTTGGTATCGCCGGAAACGCCCGTGAACAGGACAATATCGGCATCCGTGACGGTCTTGCCGTAGACCGCCGTCATGCCGGCGGTCAGATCCTCAAGGAAATAACCATGTTGCTCATGGTCACCGAGCGGACGCGCCTCAGTCGTGGCGCCGGGGGAAGCGTCTGGCGACATTTTACCTCTCTTCAATGTTTGTTGCACTGCAATATCTTGTGCGGCGCACTATAACCGCGCCGCCCTGGCGCAGCAACAACGCCATCTGCCGTCCGGAAGGGGCCGGGAATGGCCCTTGAGGCGCATTCGCACTCGCCATGCCAGCCCGCGACTCATAAGATGGCGGTGCGAAACAGGGGGCTGGGGCGTGACCAAGGGCGAAGAGCAATCCTTGGCCGGCATCGAATTGCTGGCGGAATTGACGGAAGCCGAGCGGCAATCGCTCGAAAAGGCCTGCGCCTGGCGCGGCTATCCGGCGCATGAGCAGATCATCGATCGGCACAGCGATTCGCGCGATATCTTCTTCGTCGTCTCGGGCCGCGTCCGGGTCGTGAACTATTCCCTGAGCGGGCGCGAGATCAGCTTCGACGATATCGATACGGGCGGCTATTTCGGCGAATTGGCGGCCATCGACGGCCAGCCGCGCTCGGCCAATGTCGTCGCGCTGAACACCACGACCGTCGCCACCCTGTCGCCGCAACGCCTGGAGGAGATGGCCCGCACCCATCCCGCCATATCCTTCGCGCTGCTCAAACGCCTCGCCCAGATCATCCGGCGGGCGACCGACCGGATCATGGATCTCAGCACTCTGGGCGCCCATAACCGGGTCCATGCCGAAATTCTGCGCCTGGCCCGCGAGAACGAGAAGGACGACAACACGGCGCTGGTTCGCCCCATCCCGATCCATTCGGATATCGCCAGCCGGGTCAGCACGACGCGCGAGACGGTCGCCCGGGTGCTTGGGGATCTTTCGCGCGCCAAGCTCGTGACCCGCGAACGGAACGCCCTGATCGTCCACGACGTCGAGAGACTGGAAGACATGGTCGAGGAATTCCGCGGGGAATAGCCCGGGAACGGCGCCTCCCGGACGGCCGACATCCGGCATTCGGAAGAAATTCATAAAAATCGAAAAAAATGGCTGCCCTGTGACGGCCGTCACTTTCCCCGTGACGGGGGCGTCATATCGTGTGGGCATCGGTGGTCGGGTTGACGCCGATAGGGAAACGGAAACAAGGGAGGCAGACATGACCAAGGTGACGGCGATCGCAATCGCATTCCAGCTGGTCTTCCTGTCCGCCGCGTTGACGCTGCCCTCCGAGCTCTGGATCGGGCAACCGTTCTAGGGCTCCAACCCAGGGCTCCCTCCGGAGCCTCCTTTCCAAACGCTAAACTCGGGCCGGATCAATCGATCCGGCCCCTTTTTTTGCCTGGTCCCGGTCTCGCGCCGGGCTTGGACGGCACTATTTGTCGAGCGCGATATGGACCCCGTCCCAATCCTCGGGCGGCGGAGCGGCGCGGAAGGCGGCAATGCGCGCAGCGTAAAGATCGTAGAGCATGGCGAGGTCCGCCGGCGCGAGGCCTCGACATTCGACGATCAGGGACCCGGCCGCATCCCAATCGCGCGCGCGATGGGCCGCCAGCAGAGCAGTATGGGCCGTGGCGAAGGTGCTGAAGGCGGGATCGGCCGCCAGGGTCGCGCCGCCGAGCAGCGCGAAAATCCGGGTCGGATTTGCCTTGCCCTTGACCCGCACCAGATCGAGGTCGATCAGGGCCAGGCCGTCCGCCTCTTGCGCCGTCTCTTCGCCCAGGATCGCCGGAACGCCGTAGATCCGCGTCTGGCCCTCGAGCCGGGAAGCCAGATTGACCTCGTCGCCGATCACCGAATAGTCGAAGCGCTGGTCCGAGCCGAGATTGCCGACACAACAGCGACCGGTGTTGAGGCCCAGGCCGATGCGCACGGGCATCGGCTGTCGGCCCTCGGCCTTCGCCGCCGCGGCCCATTCCCGGTTGAGATCGGCCAGCCGCTCAGTCATGGCCAGCGCGGCTTCCGCCCCCCTGCGCGCATGGCCCGGCGCCACGAGCGGGGCGTTCCAGAAGGCCATGATCGCGTCGCCCATGTATTTGTCGATGGTCGCACCATGGGCCAGCAAAACATCGGTCATCGGCGTCAGGAAGCGGTTGAGAAAGCGGGTCAGGCTCTGGGCGTCGAAGCCTTCCGAAATGCCAGTGAAACCCTGGATGTCGCAGAACAGAACGGTCATGTCCCGCATCTCGCCACCCAGGGCGAGACGGTCCGGATCGGCGGCGAGCTGATCGACCACCGCGGGCGAGAGATAATGCGCGAAGGCGTTGCGCACCCAGCGCCGCTCGCCCTCCGTGCGCAGGAAGATCAGGCCGCTTTCGACCAGATAGACGGCCAGGATGACGAGCGAAGGATGGAGCGGATCGAACAGCCGGTCCTGGGCCACGAACATTTACCAGGAAGCACCGATCGCCAGGCCGATCGCCCCGAGACCCAGGAGGCCGCTCCACCGGCCGCCGACCTTGGGAATCAGGTAGATGATGACGGCGCCGAAGACCAGCAGCCAGAGGAGTTCTATACCGCCGGCCATGTCGTTGCGCGCGAGGAACTCGCCCGACAGAATCTGCTCGACGATTTCGGCATGGACTTCGACTCCCGGCGCGACGGGATTGAGCGGCGTCGCCCGCAGATCGACCAGGCCCGGCGCCGAGGTGCCGATGAAAATGATCTGGCCGGCGACCCGCGCGGGATCGAAATCGGGCTCGAAGATCTGCCAGACCGGCACGTAGCGTTCGGGCCGGGACCCGGCGAAATGCACCCAGATCCGCCCGTCCGGCATCGTCGGCACGATGTAATCGCCGATCCGGATGGCATTGACGCCGATTTCCTGGCCATAGGATTCGAGGCCGCTCGCCCCGACCGATTTAACCAGATAGGTGCTGGCGCCCAGGGCGATTCGCAACGCCTCGACCGCGAGGGAAGGATAGACATTCTCGCCGATACGTTGGAGCAGCGGCACCCGGCGATAGATCCCGTCGCGGTCGGGGGTCGCGCTGAAGCTGCCGTTCCCGTTGGCCAGGGCCTCGATCTGCGGCAAGTTGACGACCGCCCCGCTCCAGCTGGGAATGAAGGGCAAGGGATTCGGCCCTGCGAAGGCAAAACCGGCCTTGAGCTCAGGCAGAACGCCGCCGACATGGGACATGGCGTAGCCGGTGACAACATTCGACTGGGCGATGGCATTCGCCAGCACGTCATCGTGATCCGGCAATTCCTCGATGCGCGCCCGAAGCTCCGTGACCGCACCGGTCTGCGGCCAGAGATCGAGAACCCTGGCCGGCGAAGTGCGATCGGGTTCGGCAAACACGATATCGAAGGCAATCACGGCCGCGCCCGCGTCAGTCAGCCGCTCCACCAGTTCGGCCACGACCGTGCGCGGCCATGGCCATTGGCCCAGCCGGTCGAGCGAGGCATCGTCGATATCGACGATGCGAACCGGCAGGTTTGGATCGTAAACTCGAGGATTCAGCCGCAGCAGAATGTCGAAAGTGCGCAGCCGGGCGGTGTCGAGGATCGGCGGGTCGAGGTAACGCAGCCCGGCGCCGGCCAGAAGGACGAGGATCGGCAGGACAATATGGAGGCGAACCTTCACGACCGGTGACGCCTTCCTGTTATGCTCTGCTCGGCCCGCCTATTTCATTTCGATCTCGATGAAGGCGAATTCGTAGGGGTTGCCGTTCCTGACGTCGTGCTCGACCCCGGCGCGCCGGAAATAGGAAACCCCGGTCTTCAAACTGCTTCGGCTCTCGCCCTCGGCCCCGGTGATCACCAGATCGCCGTCGAGCACCGGGACAACGACATAGTCGTATTCGTGCCGATGAAGGCCGGTCGCGGCCCCGGGCGCGAAGCGCCATTCAGTCACCCGCACCCGCTCGTTGTTCACCTGAACCGTGGGAACCGCCTGCCCCGTGCCGTCGCCGTCCATCTTCGACCTCCATGATCGGGCAAGCGCCGACCGTAGCGGGCCGCCCGGCGGCGATCAACCGCGCGCAGACCGGCGGTCCCCGGCAAACGCCGCGGACGTGCCGAGAGTTCGATCAGGGGGATGTTCCCGGCGGAGACAATGCACTAGAGCATCATCCGATCTGCGTGAATCGAAATAGGGGATTCCGTTGGATCGGGATTTCTGATTCA
>JAQCGR010000351.1 GCA_027619995.1 Pseudomonadota bacterium
CCATGCCGATCCTGTTGTTCGGCAAGGCTTTCTGGGACCGGATCGTGAATTTCGATGCGATGGTCGAAGAGGGTGTGATCGCGCCGCGGGATCGGGGCCTGTTCCGATTCGTGGAGACGGCCGAGGAGGCGGTCGAGGCGATCCGCGTATTCCTGGCCGAAGAGAAGAGACCGTGAAAGCGGCCCTGCGGGTGGGTCAGCGCGCGCCGATCCGGCTGCAGCGGCGGCCGCCTAGCTTGGCCGGGCTGGACATGACCCAGGAGGTCGGGCGCGCGGCATACGATGAGCAACTCGGCAAGCTCCAAGTCCGCCTGCGCAAGGTCGCCCTCGCCTACCGCGCCCAGGGGCGGCGCGGCGTGATCGCCTTCGAAGGCTGGGACGCGGCCGGCAAGGGCGGCGCCATCCGGCGGATGAGTTGGCCGCTCGACCCGCGCGGCCTCAAGGTCTGGACGATCGCCGCGCCGACCGCCGACGAGCAGGGGAATCACTATCTCTATCGCTTCTGGAAGCGCCTGCCGCGTCCGGGGCAATTGGCGATTTTCGACCGTTCCTGGTACGGCCGCGTCCTGGTCGAGCGGATCGAGGGCCTGGCGACGGAGGCGGAGTGGCGGCGCGCCTATGCCGAGATCAACGAATTCGAGCGCATGCTCGACGACGATGGCGTCCGGCTGGTGAAGGTTTTCCTGCATATCACGCCGGAGGAGCAGCTCGCCCGCTTCCGCGATCGTTTCAAGGACCCCTTGAAACGATGGAAACTGTCGGAAGAGGATCTGCGCAATCGCGCGCGCTGGCCCGATTACGAGACGGCCGTCGAAGAGATGTTCCACAAGACCTCGACGGTCCAGCGGCCCTGGACCGTGATTCCGGCGAATGACAAGAAATTCGCCCGCCTCGCCGCCTTCAAGGCCGTCATCGATTGCCTGGAGGCGGAGGTCGATATGGGGCCCCTCGAGCTGGACCCGAAATTCGAGCGCCGCGCGCGCAAGGCACTGGGGCTCGACAAGGCGGCTGGCCGCAAATAGGCCGGCGGTCTAGACTGAGGCGGAGCAGGAGAGGGAGGACGAGATGGCCCAGGATGTTGCGGATATCCGGAAGCGGAGCGGCCGGTTCATGATGGCCGGACAGGTCGTGGCCACGGTCACGCCCTTCACCCCCAAAGGCGAGATCATGTTCGACGCCCTCGAAGAGGTCGTGAACTGGCATATCGGTTGCGGCGTGGGCGGCGTTTTCGTCTCGGGCGACAATGGCGAATCCTGGGCCCTGACCGCGCAGAGCCTGGCGCGCGTGACCGAGACGGCGAAACGCGCGGCCGCGGGCCGGGTGCCGGTTTTCGCCGGGACCAGCGCGGTAACCACGCGCGACACCATCGCCCTGTCGGTCGCGGCGGCCGAGGCCGGCGCTGACGGGCTGGGGCTCCAGCCGCAATCCTATCTGCTGCACGCCAAGCCGAGCGAGATCGTCGCCCGGTTCGAGGCGGTGGCCAAGGCCGCGCCGCTGCCTGTGATGGTCTACAACTCGCCCAGCCGCACCGGCGTCAACATCACGCCGGACACCTTGGAAACGATCAGCGGCGTGTGCGAGGTCATCGGCGTCAAGGAGGCCTCGGGCGATTTCCGCCACGTGACCGAGGTTATCCGGCGCTTTCGGGACCGGTTCGCCGTGCTCGTCGGCGCAGGCCATTTCATCGTACCCGCCCTCGATCTGGGCGCGGCCGGCTATCTCTCCACCGGCCCGGAACTCTGGGGCGCCAAGGCGAAGCGCGTTATGGAACTGGCCGGCCAGGGCTTTTCGGATGAAAAGCTCGATTGGCATTGCCGCATCACCGAGGTCTTCAATCTGCTGATGGAGTTGGAAACCCGGCCGGCGGCCTTCAAGGCGGCGCTGAACATGATCGGCGTTCCCGCCGGGGTCGCGCATGAGCCTGTCGAAGCCCTCAGCGCCGAGGGCGAAGCGCGCCTGCGCGTGGTGCTCGAACGCAACGGCGTTCTGGACGGCGCGGCCGCCCGCAAGCTGGCTTCTTAGAGGCACCGCCGCGGCGGCTCAGGCCAAGCGGTCGCCGTAATAGAGGCTGACCGTGTGCTTCGCCTCGGCGAAGAAGAGCCAGCGTTCGAGAACGATCCCGAACAGGCCGGAGACGGCGGCGACGAGGGCGGCGGCGCCCTGGGCAGGCCCGCCGGTCGCCAAACCCAGAGCGATCAGCAGCAGGGGCAGGACCCCGCCGAGCAGCAGGGCCAGGAGCCGCAGCTTGCGGGCATGTTTGCGCGCGATGCGAAAGCCCATTTCGTCGAGCAGATAGTTGCTGCCGGTATGGGGCGGCTCGAGCAGGCGGACCTTGCCGAACTTGCCGAGGCCGGTCGCGCTTTCGGGTGTGGCCACCGGTTCGGCACGATCGGTGCCGCGCCAATAGGCGAGTTTCAGACCCCAGGCCAGGACCAGGGCGATCAGGGCGGCCAGGGCGATGCCGTCCCGCGATCCGGCCAGCAGCGCGTTCAGCAGCAAGAGTCCCGAGACGGCCGCGAAAGCGAGATACAGGGGCAGGACGAGCGGATGCCGCCAGCGCGGGATCGGCTTCAACGAGGCGTAGATCATGGCGGTGCAGGCCACCGTGACCAAAGCGCCGAGGCTGGCCGTCCAGCCGGCCAGTGCCCAGCCACCGGAGATATCGCCGCGGAGCACCCAGCCGAAGCCATAGAGGCCGGCGGGCAGGAAGGTCAGTAGGGCCGCGACGCCTTCGCGCGACAGCCAGGAGCTGCGCCATTGGGTCAAGGCGCGCCAGGCCCTTTCGGGATGGCCGAGATGGAAGGTCGAGGAAAGCAGGCCGAGGATCACCAGCGCGAGGGCGAGGGCCAGGCTCGCCGCGCCGAAGCCGCGCTCCTGCGGGAGCAGGCCGGTGGGTCCGAGCAGGCCGAGCAGGGCAAGCAGGCCATAGCCCGCACCCGAGGCGGTGGTGAACAGGACGATGGAGCGGGCGGGATGCATCGGGGCCTCAATCCATCGTCGACAGCATGCGGTCGACCCAGCCCAGGAATCCGCCCTCGGGGACGATATCGGGCAGGGCCTCCTCTCGCACCGGGGCGCGCTCGCGCGGGGGCAGGTATTTGTTGGTCGGCTTGTAGCCCATCTCGGGCATCAGGTCGTAACCGCCGCGCGCGGCGACCAGAAGAGAGACATCGGATTCGGGATCGGCGAAATCGCCGAAATGCCGGGCCGAGGCCG
>JAQCGR010000030.1 GCA_027619995.1 Pseudomonadota bacterium
CAGGCGGAACAGCGAACCATCCGCCCTTCGGTGCCCAGTTGCGCCGGATCGAGCCGGAAGCTCGTCGCACAATTCGGGCAGGCTATGACCATATTTTCCGCGCCCCCAATCGCGGTTTTCGATCAAGGATTTATAGGCGCGCGCCCCGATCAAAACAAGCAACTCCCTGCGCTGGACGGCCCGCGCGACGCTGTGTCATGCTGACCGACAAGGGCGCGCCACGGGGTGTCGGCCCCGGAAAACATTGGATTCAGAAACGCCGGCTTGCATATCCCGGCCGGGCGAAGGTGATGACGACGCCGCACGGCGACGAGATGGACAACACCGAACCCGTCGTCCGCTTCGAGAATGTCGGAATGCGATACGGCACGGGTGCCGAAGTCCTGTCCGATATCAGCTTCGATCTCGAACCGGGCGCGTTCCGCTTTCTGGTCGGGCCCAGCGGCGCGGGCAAATCCTCGCTGCTTCGCCTCATGTATCTGGCCCAGCGCCCGTCGCGCGGCCTGATCACCCTTTTCGGCCGCGACACGGCGACCCTGCCGCGCGCCGATATGCCGCTTCTGCGCCGCAAGGTCGGCGTCGTCTTCCAGGATTTCCGGCTGCTCGACCATCTCTCCGCGCTCGACAATGTCGCCCTGCCGCTTCGGGTCGCCGGCGTGTCGGAGAATCAGGTGCGCTCCCATGCCTCGGAATTGCTGGAATGGGTCGGCCTGGCGGACCATCTCGACGCCAAGCCGGAGGTGCTGTCGGGCGGGGAACAACAGCGCGTGGCGATCGCCCGCGCCGTCATCAACCGGCCCAACGTGTTGTTGGCCGACGAGCCGACGGGCAATGTCGACGACCGGATCGCTGTGCGTCTGATGTATCTGTTCGAGGAACTTAACAAACTCGGGACGACGGTCGTGATCGCCACCCATAACCAATCCCTGGTATCGCGCTTTCGCCATGACATCCTGATGTTGCAGGACGGCCGCCTCAGCGTTCCCGGCCGGCCTCGCGGGACTGCGGCCTGAATGCTGGGCACACGGATCGACCTCCCGTTTCGCCGCGATCAGGCCAGCCGGTTCCTGCCCTGGCTCATCGCGCTGATGGTCTATCTCGCGGCGCTGGCCGTGGGGGTATCCGTGGTTCTCGGCTCCGCCGCCGATAACTGGCGCAACGATCTCTCCGGGAATATGACCGTCGAGGTCCCTCCTGTCCTCCATACCCCGGATGCGGCACAGGCCACCGATGCCCGAGTCGCCCGGGCGGTCGAAATACTTCTCGCCCTGCCGGCGACCCGCTCGGCCGAGCCGATCTCAGAGGCCGAGGGCCTGCGCCTGCTCGAGCCCTGGATTGGATCGGGCGATATCGCGATCGACCTGCCCTTGCCCCGCCTGATCGATCTGCAGGTCGATCCGGGCGCCGCGAGCAAAGCGGAATCGATTCGCGCGGCGCTCGAAGGCGAGGTGCCCGGCGTGCGTGTGGACGACCACGGCCGCTGGGTCGGCCGGCTGCTGGCCCTCATCCGTTCGATCGAGGCCATCGCCATGGCCGTGGTGCTGCTGATCGGTGCGGCCAGTGTGCTGGCGGTGGTGTTCGTGACCCAAACCGGTCTCGCCGTCCATAACGACGTCATCGAGGTTCTGCATCTTGTCGGTGCGCGCGACCGCTACATCGCCGGCCAGTTCCAACGCCATGCCTTGAACCAGGCAGCGCGCGGCACCCTCGCCGGCACCCTTCTCGCCCTGGTCACGATCCTCGGCCTGTCCCTGATCGGCGCACCTGCGGACCTGCCTCTCCTGCCGACCATGCGCCTTGGCATCGACGGCTGGCTCGCCTTGGCGGCGGTGCCCCTGGCCGCGCTCGCCATCGCGGCCCTGACGGCCCGGATGACGGTGCTGCGGGCGCTCCACCGAATGCCGTGAAACCGTCGCGGACCAAAACTGGGTCGGATCCCCTGATCCGCGCGCAAAGGCACAAGCGGCTGATCCGCCGCCTGTGCCTCGCCGGACTCGTCCTTCTCGGGGCCTGGTTCGCGGGGTTGATCTGGTTCGCGGGCCTGATTCCGGCGCCGGGACCGCCCGACCGCAGCAGAACCGACGTCATCGCCGTGTTGACCGGCGGCTCGGGCCGGTTGGAAGCCGGACTCGACGCCATGGCCCAGGGGTTGGCCGGGCGCGTTTTCGTTTCCGGCGTCTATCAGGGCGTGGAGGTCACCGAATTGCTGCGCCTGGCGACCGGCCAGCCGGATCGCTTCTCCTGCTGCGTCGCCCTGGGCTATAGCGCCGACAACACGGCGGGAAATGCGCGAGAAACCGCCGAATGGGCGCGCAAGCATGATGCGCATTCGATCCGCCTAGTCACCGGGGCCTATCACATGCCGCGCAGCCTCATGGAATTCTCGCAGGCCATGCCGGAAGCGGTGATCGTCGCCCATCCGGTCTTTCCGGATCACGTGAAGGCCGATTGGTGGCGCTGGCCCGGCACCGCGACCCTGGTCGCCACGGAATATACGAAGTATCTGGTCGCCCTCCTGCGCCACGGGCTTTTCGGGACGGAGCGGACCGGGACAGGCCCATCGTGAACGCCGGCAACGATTCGATACCCGCCGGCCCCTTGGCCTATCTCCGCGCCGGCCTGTTCAATCTCGGCTTCTTCGCCTGGACCGCGGCGGTCTGCCTGTTTCTCTGGCCGGCCATTCCGATGGGGCGGAAGGCCATGATTCGCTGCGCTGATCTCTGGTCGCGCGGTGTCTTCGCGCTGCTCGCGGGGACGGTCGGCCTGAGACACCGGATAGAGGGTCTCGACAACCTGCCGGAAAGGCCGGCGATCCTCGCTTCCAAGCACCAGTCTGCCTGGGACACCATCGCCTTTTATCGCATCCTCGAAGCCGATCCGGTCTATGTCCTGAAACGCGAATTGACCTGGATTCCGATCCTCGGCTGGTATCTCCGCCGGATCGGCATGGTTCCGGTCGACCGCAAGGGCGGCGCGGCCGCGCTGCGGCGGATGACAGCGGCGGCGCGCGCGATCCTAGCCCAGGGGCGGCGCATCGTGATCTTTCCGGAAGGCACCCGCACCGCGCCGGGCACACGCCGGCCCTATCATCCAGGGATCGCCGCGCTCTATATCGCGAGCGACATGCCGGTCGTTCCCGTGGCCCTGAATTCCGGCCAATTCTGGCCCCGCCGCGGCTTTCTGAAGCGCCCCGGCACCATCACCCTGCGCATCCTGCCGCCGATTCAGCCCGGCCTCGACCGGCGGGCCTTCGTCGCCGAACTCGAAGGCCGGATTGAAGAAGCCTGCGCCGCGCTGACCGCAACGCCGGGGGAAAACTCCATGCGGAATAGCGTGAATAACCGGGATAAGTCGGATTGTTCCGTGTAATCAGTCCACTCCGGGACATCGTCCCTGTGGAAACATAACAAGAACCTTTGTTTGACCGGCGCTTGCCCCGAACCTAGAATGAGAGGGACGGGCCGCGTGGCGGACCGTCCGTATCGACAGCATCGGAATGCGAGCAAGGATGGCCAAGGTTTCGGGCATATCCCAGCAGATCTGGGACATGAAATACCGCCTGAAGGGTCCCGACGGCGCCGCCATCGACGGCGCGATCGAGGATACTTGGCGCCGGGTCGCCGGCGCCCTCGCCGCGCCGGAGGCCGATGCCGAGGCCTGGGAAGAGCAGTTTTATTCCGCGCTGGAGGATTTTCGCTTCCTGCCCGCCGGCCGGATCGTCGCCGGCGCGGGCACCGACCGCAACGTCACCCTGTTCAACTGCTTCGTGATGGGCACGGTGCCGGACGACATGGCCGGCATTTTCGACCACCTGAAGGAAGCCGCCCTGACCATGCAGCAGGGCGGCGGCATCGGGTACGATTTCTCGACCCTTCGGCCCAAGGGCGCAAGGGTGAAGGGTGTCGGCGCCGATGCATCCGGGCCGCTCAGCTTCATGGATGTCTGGGACGCCATGTGCCGCACGATCATGAGCGCGGGCCATCGGCGCGGCGCCATGATGGCGACCCTGCGCTGCGACCATCCGGATATCGAAGCCTTCATCGATGCCAAGCGCGAGCCCGGGCGCCTGCGTATGTTCAATCTCTCCGTCCTCGTGACCGACGCCTTCATGGAAGCCGTGAAGGAAGACGGGCCCTGGCAGCTCAGCTTCAAGGGCACGGTGTCCAAGGTCCTGCCGGCGCGCGAGCTGTGGGACAAGATCATGCGGGCGACCTTTGCCTATGCCGAGCCGGGTGTGATCTTCATCGATCGCATCAACCGATTGAACAATCTGCACTATTGCGAGGAGATCGCCGCCACCAATCCCTGCGGCGAACAGCCTCTGCCGCCCTATGGCGCCTGTCTGCTGGGCTCGATAAATCTGGCCGCCCTGGTCGCCGATCCCTTCACCGACGAGGCCCGGTTGGATCTCGACGAATTGCGCCGGGTCGTGCCCCTGGCCGTGCGCATGCTCGACAACGCCATCGAGATTTCCCGCTTCGCCCTCGACTCCCAGCGCCAGGAGGCCAAGGCCAAGCGCCGCATGGGCCTGGGCGTGACAGGCCTGGCCGATGCGCTGCTGATGTGCGGCGCGCGCTATGGCGGACAGCGGGCGATCGCTCTGGCCGAGGAGTGGATGGCGGCGCTGGAGCGCACGGCCTATCTCGCCTCGACCGAACTGGCCGCCGAGAAGGGCGTCTTCCCCCTCTATGACGAGGAGAAATACCTCGCGGGCGAGCATATCTCGGGCCTGGACAAGGATATCCGGACCGCGATCCGCGAGAAAGGCATCCGCAACGCCCTGCTTACCTCCATCGCGCCGACCGGCACCATCTCGCTTTTCGCCAACAACGTCTCTTCCGGGGTCGAGCCGGTCTTCAGCTATACCTTCAATCGCAGCGTCCTAATGCCCGACGGCACGCGGCGCGAGGAGGAGGTCACCGACTACGCCTACCGCCTCTACCACCGGATGATGGGCGAAGACGCCCCCCTGCCCGACCATTTCGTCGATGCACAGAGCCTCTCTCCCACCGACCATGTGGTCATGCAGGCGGCGGTGCAGAAATACGTCGACAGTTCGATCTCCAAGACGATCAACGTGCCCGAGGAGATCGATTTCGAAAGCTTCAAGAGCGTCTACATTCAGGCCTATGAGGCCGGCTGCAAGGGCTGCACGACCTATCGCCCCAACGACGTCACGGGTTCCGTCCTCTCCGTCCGCAAGGAGCCGGAGGAGACAGTCGATCGGCGCCAGGACGAGCTTCCTTTCGAGCGGCCGGCGGCGCGGCACCGCGACCCCTTCGAGGCCGGCGGCGTGGTCTATATGACCCAGCCTTTCGACCGGCCGGAGGTCCTGCCCGGCCAGACCTACAAGATCCGCTGGCCCGATTCGGACCATGCCATCTACATCACGCTCAACGACATCATCCAGGACGGGCGGCGCCGGCCCTTTGAGGTTTTCATCAATTCGAAGAACATGGAACATTACGCCTGGACCGTCGGCCTGACGCGGATGATCAGCGCCGTGTTCCGCCGCGGCGGCGATGTCAGTTTCGTGGTCGAGGAATTGAAGGCCGTGTTCGATCCGCGCGGCGGGCAATGGATGGGCGGGCGTTATGTCCCATCGCTCCTGGCCGCCATCGGCGACGTGATCGAGGAGCATATGATCGCCATCGGCTTCATGTCCGATCCCAAGAAGGAACGGGAGGCCGAACTGGTCCATGGCAAGGTCGCGGCGATGAATGGCGGCGGGGCGAGCAGTGGCATGATGCGCCAATGTCCGAAATGCGCCCAGCCGGCCTTGCTGCGCCAGGAAGGCTGCGACATCTGCACCGCCTGCACCTATTCGAAATGCGCCTGAGGGCGAAAGGTTGAGCGTTCGGGACGCGCCCGGGCGGCTGTCTCCGATCTAACCTCTTCGATCGATGGCTTCGAGGATGCGATGCAGCCGGGCGTCGTGAACCCCGGTCGCCTCGAGATGGGCGATCGTGTTCTCAAGATAGTCGCGGTTCGGCCCGCGAATTCCCGAGCTGGCGGAGATGATCGAAGCCGCCTCTTCGACCGACAGGCGGCCGCAAAAGCTCGAGTCGGCCGTGTCGGCGACATAGGTATGGGCCTCGACCCTACGCTTGCCGAGATCCAGGCGGACCATGCGCGGGTGATAAACGTAATGGACCATCTCGCGCTGATGGAGATAGGCGAGGGTTTCGTCGACCCGGTGCGCGGCGACACGAAAGGCCACGCCCCTGCAGGCCCCGCCGGGCGCCAGCCCGAGCACAAGTCCCGGCCTTTCCGGCGTGCCCCGATACATAACGGACCGAATGCAGAAATCGCGGTGATAGCCGCGCAGCAGCGCCGAAGCCGTTTCCTCGTGGTCGAAGCCCGGGTCCCACATGAGGGAGCCATAACCGAAAACCCAGAGGTCGGAGCCTGCTTGACAAATTCTTCTTTGTGTCATTTCTTCTTTGCGGGCGGCGGATCGACGCAACGGATGGAACGCGGCAGAGTCGGATCGAAATTCTGTCCGAGCTTACCCTTCCAGGTCGCCCCCGCCGACGAAAGCAAGGCGACAATATCGTCGAAACCGTAGTGCTGGGCGTAGACAATGGGCGTGTTGCTGAAAACATCCCGAGCATTCGGGTTACCGCCGGCGACCAACAGTTTGCGCACGACACTCGTCTGCCCGTTCCAGGCCGCCCGGGTCAGCGGCGTGAAGCCGCCGACATCGGCATGGTTCGGATTCGCGCCGAAGCGCAGCAGCAGCGCAACCACTTCATCATAGCCGTTGCGCGCCGCCCAGGAGAGCGCCGTGCAGCCGTTGCGCCCGGAGGCATCGACCGTCGCGCCGGCATCGAGCAACAAGCCGGCGATCGTTGCGTCGCCCTTCCAGGACGCCGTGATCAAGGCGGTAACCCCGTTCTCGTAGCGGGCATCGGGCTCGACTCCGCGGCTCAAGAGTTCCGCCACCGCCCGGGCTTTGCCGCGATAGGTCGCCTCGAGCAGGAGTTGATCCGGCGTCGGCTTCTTCTCGGCCGCCGCGACGGGCAGCGCCATCAGGAGGGCCGCAAGCAGAATCGGTAGAACGCGCATGTTTCGCCTTGAAAGCCCGTGCCAAGAGTACAGCATCATGACAGACTCAGCTTCGCCGCTCCAACGCGGCATCCCCAGCCTTTGAGAGTCCCGTTGTCCATGCGTCGCGTTGCCCTTGCCGCTTTCGTTTTCGCCCTGGTCGCAGGCTTGGCCTGGACAGGGTACTGGTTCCATGGTGCGGGACGATTGCGGGACGGCGTTCTCGCCTGGGCCGAAATGCGACGCGGGGCCGGCGATGCCGTGGCCTTGGGCGAAGTTTCCGTCACCGGCTTTCCCTTGCGTTACGATCTTGCCCTATCCGCCCCCACCATCGGCACGCGGAAGGACGGAAAACCTCTGGTCTGGCAGGGTCCGCCGACGACCGTAACCTTTCGACCCTGGAATTTCGACCGTTTTACCTTCAAGGCCCCCGGTCTCCACAGCATCGCCCATGCCGAGCCGGACCTGCCCACGCCCATCCCCATCGACGCGGCCGAGGCGGGCGGCGCGGGCCGGATCGCGCCGGACGGCCGCCTTGCCGTCCTCGACCTAAATTTCCGCGCGGTGCGGTTCGGCACCGAAGAACGGCCCGAAATGCTCTATTTCGAGCGGGCGGACGCTAAAATGCGCCTGCCTTCGGCGGCCGGGCTCTCGGACGAGAGCGGCCGCACCGAGCCCGGCGAAGCCCAGGACAGCGCCGCCCTGAGCATCGAGGTTGCCGGCCTTTCCCTGCCCAAGGAGGCCGAAAGCCCGTTGGGCAATATGGTCGATCTGATCGCGCTGCGCTTCGGCGTGCGGGGGGTGATTTCGAACGATGCCCCCGATGCGGCCCTGGTCGCCTGGCGCGATTCCGGGGGCACGCTCGAAGTCTACGAACAGCAGATCATCTGGGGCGACCTGCACGTGAACGGCTCCGGCACCCTGACCTTGGACGCGGAGATGCGGCCACTCGGCGCGTTGACCGCCAAGATTCGGGGCTATACCCAGTCCCTGGACGCCCTCGTCGCCGTCGGCGCCATGGAACGACGCGCGGCCGAACTTGCAAAATTCCTGCTCGGGATGATGGCGGAATGGCCGGACGACAGCGGCAAGCCCGTTCTGATCATGCCGTTGACCGCCCAGGACGGAATCTTTTCCATCGGGCCGATCAACCTTTTCCGTCTTCCCCCGCTCCGCTGGTCACCCCTTCCGTAGGAATGAAGTTGCCGGCCTGACGCGCCTCGACGACGCCGCGGCGAATCTCGCGGGTCCGTGTGAACAGATCCTCGAGATAGTCCCCTTCGCCCCAGCGGATGGCACGCTGGAGAGCCGCAAGGTCCTCGGAGAACCGTCCGAGCATCTCGAGCACCGGCTCGCGATTGTTGAGGAAGATGTCGCGCCACATGACCGGATTCGAGCCCGCGATCCGCGTGAAATCGCGAAACCCGCCGGCCGAGAATTTGAAAACTTCGGATCGGGTTTCATCGGCCAGGCCGAAAGCCGTGCCCACGATGGTATAGGCGATGGCATGCGGCACATGGGATGTGATGGCCAGGACATGATCGTGGTGCGAAGCGTCCATGCATTCGACCTTCATTCGGCAGCCGCGCCACAGATCCGCGATCTTCTCCACCGTCGCCTCGGGAACCTCGGGCGTCGGGGTCAGGATGCACCAGCGTCCTTCGAACAGTTCCGCGAATCCCGATTCGGGGCCGGAATGCTCGGTCCCCGCCACGGGATGGGCCGGCACCAGATGTACGCCCTCGGGCAGATGCGGCCCCACGTCGCGAATCGTGCAAAGTTTGGCCGAGCCGACATCCGACACGATGGTGCCGGGCGCGAGCGCGGGACCGAAGCGCGCGGCCAGATCGCCATAGGCGCCGAGCGGCGCACAGATCACGACCAGATCCGCGCCCTCGACCGCCTCGGCCGGATCTTCGAAGACGGCTTCCGCCAGGCCGAGTTCCAAGGCTGCATCACGGGTGGCAGCGGAACGGGCGCAGGCCGTGATCTCGTCTACCAAACCGTAAAGCCGCGTCGCCCGCGCGAGGGACGAGCCGATATGGCCGATGCCGATCAGCGCCATCTTGCGGAACAGGGGCGCGTCAGTCATGCGGGTCCTCCATGAAGGCCGTGAGGGCGGCGAGCACCGCCGTCATTTCCTCATCCGTGCCGATCGAGATGCGCAGGCAGTCGGCCAGGCCATAGGCGCCAAGCTGGCGGACGATGATGCCGCGCGCATTGAGATAAGCGTTGGCCGCCCCCGCGTCCCGGCCGTCGTGACCGGGAAACCTTGCGAGAACGAAATTCGCCTGGCTGTCGGGGATCGTCAGACCCAGGGCGCGGAGAGCGGTGGTGACGGTCTCGCGCAGGCGCGTGTTATGGGCGATCGAGCGTTCGGTGAATTCGCGATCCGCAAGGGCCGCTGCGGCAGCCGCCTGGGCCGGCAGGGAAACGTTGAACGGCCCTCGGATTCGATTCAGGACATCGGCCACCGGCGCCGGGCAATAGGCCCAGCCGAGCCGCAATCCGGCCAGGGCGTGGAGCTTGGAGAAGGTCCGGGCCATCACCGTATTGGCGCCCTGATCGACCAGGGCTATTCCGTCGCCATAGTCCGCGGCCGTCGCGTATTCGGCATAGGCGGCATCGACGACGAGCAGCACCTGCTCCGGCAGTTCCGCACGCAGGCGGGCGACTTCGGCGACCGGCAGATAGGTCCCGGTCGGGTTGCTCGGGTTGGCGACGAAGACGATCCGCGTGCGCGGCGACACCCGTTCGAGGATGCCATCCACCGAAGCCACCAGATCGGGTTCAGCCGCCACGACCGGGGTCGCTCCCGCGGCGCGGGCCGCAATGGGATAGAGCAGGAATCCGTGTTCGGTATGGACGACCTCATCCCCTTCGCCCGCATAGGCATGGGCCAGCAGATGAAGCAGGTCGCCCGAACCGCAGCCGCAGACGATACAGTCGGGATCGATGCCGAAATGGGCGCCGATTGCCTCGCGCAAATGGGTCGATCCGCCGTCGGGATAGCGGAATATGTCCCCGGCCGCCGATTGGTAGGCCTCCACCGCCCGCGGGCTGGGGCCCAGGGCACCTTCGTTCGAGGCCAGCCGCATCACGCGGTCCCGCCCGGCGAGCTTGGCCCGGCCGGGCACGTAGGCTTCGATCCCGAGGATGCCGGGCTTCGGTTGCGGCGCCGTCATGATCTAGTCCGCGGCGGGGGTGGTGACGGCGTCGGCGAGGGATGCCCCGCTCAGCGGCGATGCATAGCCGCCGACCTGGAGGACCTGACGCACCGCGCCGCCCGCCGAGAGATCGGCGAGGCGCTGATCGTTCGCGGCGACATAACCTCGGATCTCCGCCAGATGCAGGGCGGTCTCCGAACGCTCCCGCCCACGCCAGGTGGTGACGAATCCGGCCGCGAGTCCGGCCTTGCGCAAGACATCCGCCACCCGGCTGCGGCTCAATGCCTCATCCGTCTCGACCGCGACGAAGGAATGATCGTCGCCTGTCGCGGCCTGCTCGGTCCGGGCAATCGCGAGAGCCTCGGACGCAAGCCCCCTGTGGATCCCCGGAGGCCCAAAAGGCAGCCGCGCGATGACCCGCGGCATCCCCTCGCCCTGCACGAAGAGGCCAGGCCACCAGGGAGTCTGATCGTCCTCGGACGGCAAGGGCAGCACGCCGACCGTGGCAGCCCCTTCCTTGACGGCCAGAACGACCTGTTCGGCCGAACGGTAATCCGCAATCGGGGTCTGGCTGCCGAACGCGTCGCGCGCCACGGTCCAGTAGTCGAGCCCGACATGATCCGGGTCGGTGGGCACCGCCACCGAAAAGGAGCCCTGGAGTCGCACCGAAGCCGACAGAATCTCGCGCCAGATGCGGACAAGCACGGCACGCGGAAAAGGGCCTTTATGGCGGGTCAGCAGCCGGCGGAGAATCAGAGCCTCGCGCGCCGGGCGCAGACTGGCCGAACCGGCCTTGGCGATACCGACGCGTTCGACCACCGCCGCACGGCGCATAAGCAGATCGTGAAGAGCGTCGTCGATCGCGTCGATTTCGCGCCGCAGCTCGTCAAGCGATGGCGGTGCGCTGGTCATGTCGTTCCTGCCGGAGCGGTCTGGCCCGATCCAGCGGATCGGGGCGGAAAAGGCCGCATAGTACTAGTCCCTCAAGCCGAAAAGTTCAAAGAAAACGATGCGTGACGAAATGTTGACAGCACCGGCCAAGGCAATATTCGATGTCCTCGCGGCCGCTGTCCGGATCGTCGCCAGGACCCTCGGCGGACGATCCTAACCCGCAACCGAGGACCGGCGCGACGGACCGGTGTCGCGGCGTTGACATTCGCGCCTGCAAGGTCACCTTACAATCGGCCTCGCGCCCGGGGATTTGGTGACCGGGCGCATCACAATCGCTCCGGACACAGGGACACGATTTCGCACAATGCCCATTAAAATTCCCGACGATCTGCCGGCACGGAAGACCCTAGAGGACGAGGGCGTGCTGGTCATCCGCGAACACGATGCCCTGCGCCAGGATATCCGCCCCATCAGCCTGGCGTTGTTGAACCTGATGCCCGAAAAGATCAAGACCGAGACCCAGCTTGCCCGGCTGATAGGCAGCACGCCCCTTCAGGTCGAACTCACCCTTCTGAGCACCGAGAGCTACACGCCGCGCAACACGCCGCAGGACCATATGCTGGCCTTCTACGAGCCCTGGTCCCAGGTCGCAGACCGCAAGTTCGACGGCCTGATCGTGACCGGCGCGCCGGTCGAGGAAATTCCCTTTGAAGACGTCATCTACTGGAACGAATTGACGGAAATCCTGGACTGGGCCCGGACCAACGTGTTCCGCAGCTACAACATCTGCTGGGGCGCCCAGGCCGCCCTGTATCACTATTATGGCGTGCCCAAGCATGCCATGCCGGGGAAGCTGTCCGGCATCTTTCGCCAGCGGGTGACGGAGCCGAAATCGCCCCTGATGCGGGGTTTCAACGCCGAGTTCAACGTCCCCGTCTCGCGCTATACCGAAACGCTGCGAGCCGATGTCGAAAAGGTGCCCGAGTTGCGGGTGCTGGCCGAATCTGAATCTTCCGGCCTGTGCATCGTCGAGGACACGGCGCTCGGCCAGGTCCATGTCTTCAATCATTTCGAATACGACACCCGCACCCTGGCCGACGAATACGGCCGTGACATCGATGCTGGGCGCGACATCAAGGTCCCCCAGCACTACTACCCCAATGAGGACCCGGCGAAGCCGCCGGTTAACACCTGGCGCTGCCACGGCCATCTGCTGTTCGGCAATTGGATCAACGCCATGTACCAGGAGACGCCGTTCGATATCGCGGATATCGGCGCGGGCCGCGAAGCGACGGAATCGGCCGCCTAGGTTTCCGGCGGCAAGACGGGCGTTTCCCGGCGCGCGGAGTTTCGCGCGGATCGGGACGCGCGCTCCGGCAGGGCGAGCTGGAGGCGGCGCACCCTGCGGCGTGGCGCGGTATGCGGGACATAGAACTGCTTTCCCGCCTCGACCAGAATCGTCCCCGCGACATTGGGCAGCCAGCGGTCGCCGACCCGCTCCCAGGCATTGGCCGTGCCCATCATCATGCGCGATCGCATGGGCGGCACGTAGAGCGCATGGACCGCTCGGATGGGCGTGAACATGCTGTCGCGCAGCAGCCGCGAGAGTTGGGTCGCCGAATAGGGATGGCCATGCCCGAAGGGCGTGCGCTCCAGCCGCGCCCAGATGCCCCGCCGGTTGGGAACGACGACCAGCAGCCTGCCGCTATCGCTCAGCACCCGCCAGACCTCGCGCATCATCGGGCGTAGCTGTTCCGTATGCTCGACCGCGTGAACCAGCAGCACGCGGTCCATCGACAGATCGGGCAGCGGCAGTTCGTCCTCTTCGGCCAGGGCGACCCGGCCGGGCCCGCCGCGAGGCCAATGGATCACCCCCTGGGCCGCCGGCATCAGGGAAATGACCCGTTCCGCATCTTCCGCGAGGGTGCCGAGAAAGGGGGGCGCGAAACCCAGGCCAAGGACGCGCTGACCCGCCAGGTCCGGCCAGATGGCGCGAATGCGCCGACGGATCACCCGGCGGGCGACAGCGCCCAGGGGCGAATCGTAAAAATCGCGCAGATCGACGACATCCGTCCACATGGCCGGGAAGCTACCACGCCGGGAGCGGCCACGGCACCGCCATTGCAGCCGGGCGCGGCACCCTGCTAGCGTCCGCGCGAATCCATCGCCTTTACAGGAGCCGGCCCGTGAAACTCAGCCTTTCGCCCACCTCTCCCTTCGTCCGCAAGGTACTGGTCGCCGCGCATGAGAGCGGGCTTGCCGACCGCATCGAATCCTTGGACATGTCTTCGGCCGACGCCACCACCGGGCTCAACAAGGTGAACCCCCTGGGCAAGGTCCCGGCTATGATCCTCGACGATGGCACGACCCTGATGGATTCGCCACTGCTCTGCGAATATCTCGACAGCCTGCACAACGGCCGCAAGTTGTTCCCGGCATCGGGCGCGGCGCGCTGGACTTCGCTTCGCCTGCAGGCGATCGGCGACGGGGTGATGGATGCCGCGGTCGCGCGCGTGAGCGAGGGCCGCCGCCCGGAGGGCGAACGCTCCCCCGGCGCTGTCGTGAAGCAGACCGGCAAGATCGCACTCAGCCTCGACCTGTTGGAACAGGAAGCCGCCAGTCTGGATGGCGAGCCGACGATCGGTCCGATCACCGTCGCCTGCGCGCTCGGCTATCTCGACTTCCGCGCGCCGGACGAAGGCTGGCGCAAGGGCCGGCCGAAGCTGGCCGCCTGGTACGAGCGTTTCGCCGCCCGTCCGTCGATGGCCGCCACCGCGCCACCGGCCTGAGCCCGGCGCGGCGGGTCGCCTAGCCCCGCACGGCCTTCTTGATCCGTTCGTCGACCGGCACCTGATAGGCGTCGGAAAGCTTGTTCGTGCGGTTGAAGATGCCGACCACGGCCATCACCTCGCCCAGCATCGTGTCGTCCATGCCAAGCTTGCGCGCGGCGGCGGTATGGGAGTTGATGCAGTAGTCGCAGCCGTTCGTGGCACTGACCGCCAGGGCGATCAATTCCTTGGTCAGAACGTCCAGGCGGCCGGGCGCCATGGTTATCTTGAGGCTCTCCCAGATATCCCGCAGCAGCGGGGGATGGGAGGCGACCGTGCGCCAGAAATTGGGCACGAAGCCGATGCCCTTGGTCGCCATGATATCGTCGTAGACCGCCTTCACCTCGGGACTGGCATCCTCGTAGGCGACGGGCGTCGCGGTCGTGCCTTCCATGAAGGTCGCCTCCGGCAAGTCATCCGTTGCTGCCGACACGGAAAAGGGCGGAGCCTTGCGGCCCCGCCCTCGATTCGTTCCGGGCCGCCAGGGACAGCCTAGTACATATGCTGGCCGCCGTTGATCGACAGTGTCGAGCCGGTGATGAAATCCGCCTGATCGCCGACCAGGAAGAGCACACCGCGCGCGATATCCTCGGCCCGGCCCAGGCGCCCGACCGGAATGCGCGCGATAATCTTCTCGAGCACATTGTCGGGCACGGCCCGCACCATATCGGTATCGACATAACCGGGGGCGACGGCGTTGACCGTGACGTTCTTGGCCGCGCCCTCCTGCGCCAAGGCCTTGGTGAAGCCATGGATGCCGGATTTGGCGGCGGCGTAGTTGACCTGGCCGTATTGGCCGGCCTGACCGTTGATCGAGCCGATATTGACGATCCGGCCGAAGCCGCGCTCACGCATCGATTCGATGACGCAGCGGCACATGTTGAAGCAGGAGGACAGATTGGTGTCGATCACCGCCTGCCAGTCATCCGCGCTCATACGATGCATGGTGCTGTCGCGCGTGATGCCGGCATTGTTGACCAGAATTTCGACCGGCCCACCCAGATCCGTCGCGATCTTCTCGATCCCGGCCTTGCAGGCCGCGAAATCGGAGACGGCGAACTTGTAGACAGGGATTCCCGTCTCGTCCTTGAAGCGCGCCGCCGCCTCGTCATTGCCGCCGTAATTCGCGGCAACGTCGTAGCCCGCCTTGTTCAGAGCGACCGAGATGGCCTTGCCGATGCCTCGGGTCCCGCCCGTAACCACTGCAACTCTACCCATGACTATGTACTCCCAGAAGACTCCGTGAGCGTTGACCGGTCGTTGCCGATCAATCGCGCGCGAGGCACATGGCGATGCCCATGCCGCCGCCGATGCACAGGGTGGCCAGGCCCTTTTTGGCGTCACGCTTGGCCATCTCGTGCAACAAGGTGACAAGGATGCGCGCCCCCGAAGCGCCGATCGGATGGCCGAGCGCGATCGCCCCGCCGTTCACGTTCACCTTGCCGGTGTCCAAGCCGAGGTCCTTGTTCACCGCGCAAGCCTGCGCCGCGAAGGCCTCGTTCGCCTCGATCAGGTCGAGGTCGTCCTTGGTCCAGCCGGCCTTCTCGAGAGCCATGCGGCTGGCCGGGATCGGGCCCGTGCCCATGATTGCCGGATCGACGCCGGCCGTGGCCCAGGAGACGATGCGCGCCAGCGGCTCGATCTTGCGCCGGACGGCTTCCTCCGCACTCATCAGCACCACCGCGGCCGCACCGTCGTTGATACCGGAGGCGTTGCCGGCCGTAACCGTGCCTTCCTTGGCGAATGCCGGGCGCAGCTTCTGCAGGGTCTCGATCGTTGTGCCATGGCGCGGATGCTCGTCGGTATCGATCACGGTCTCGCCCTTGCGGGTCTTGATCGTGACCGGGACGATCTCGTCCTTGAATCGCCCAGCGGCCTGGGCCGCTTCGGCTTTCTGCTGCGAGGCCGCGGCGAAGGCGTCCTGCTGGTCGCGCGTGATCTGGAACTTTTCGGCCACGTTCTCGGCCGTGTTGCCCATGTGATAGCCGTTGAAGGCATCCCACAGCCCGTCGCGAATCATCGTGTCGACGAATTTGACGTCGCCCATCTTATGGCCGTCGCGCAGATAGGCGGCGTGGGGCGCCTGGCTCATGCTTTCCTGGCCGCCGGCGACGACGATCTGGCTGTCGCCCAGCTTCACCGCCTGATGGCCGAGGGCGACGGTGCGCAAGCCGGAGCCGCAAAGCTGATTGACCAAATAGGCCGTCTTTTCGACCGGGATGCCCGCGCCGATCGCCGCCTGGCGGGCCGCATTCTGGCCGGTCGCCGCGGTGAGGATCTGCCCCAGGACGACTTCCGAGACCTCGTCCGGCTCGACCCCTGCGCGCCGCAGGGATTCCGCGATCGCGACCTGGCCGAGATAGGAGGCCGGGACGCTGCTGAGACCGCCGGCGAAGGCTCCGACCGGAGTCCGCGCAGCGCCTGCGATGACGACTTCTGTCATGGGATCAATCCTTCCAGCGAAAATCTTGCTCTGAACAAACTATGGGATGCGCACGGGATTGAGGCGAATCTGTCGTCGTCCTCCGCCCGGCGCGGCAATGCTGCACTTGCGAAGAGAATTTGCAGCTCGATAGCAGCCACCTTCTCCCGCGTGTTGCGTCCGATTTGGAGAATATTGCACTGCAGCATAAAACTCAAGCTTCCTCGATCCAGCGGGCCAGAGGGTCCCAGACGCTGCGGCGCGCCCGCCGGCCCACGATCATGCCGATATGGCCCAGGGCCGGACGGCGCAACGTCGCATCGGGCAAGGCCTCCGCCAGGGCCAGCGCCGAAGCCGGAGGGACGATGCGGTCCTGGGCCGGAACGACGACCAGGGCGGGGAGGCGCAGCACGGTCGGGTCGATCGGCATTCCGGCAACGGTCCATTCGCCGCGGGCGGGCCGATTCTCGCCGTACCAACCCAGGATGCAATCCCGGGCCACCGGGGTGGTCAATGCCAAGCCGTCGTTCAGCCAGTCCTCCAGCGCGACGAAACGCGCGGCCTCGGGCGAAGCGGGGTCGAGGGCCGCGAAAGCCGTGAATTTCCGCAGGGCGAGTTGAGGATCGAGCGCCGCGAAGAGGGCCTGAAGCAGATCCACCGGCACCGTCCCGAGGTCCTCGAAATACGGCCAGGCCGGTTCGAAGGCAGTGGCCAGAGCCTCGGCCTGGGTTCCCGCCTCGGCGTGAAAATCCCAGGGCGTGGCGAGCAGGGCGAGGCCCGCGAAAGCACCCGGCCGGAGGGCAGCCAGGGCGAGAGCGAGATTGCCGCCCATGCAATAGCCGAGAAGGACCGGCGCCTCTCCGCTTCGCGACAAAACCGCGTCGAGCGCCCCGCCGAGTCGCCGCACGATATAGTCGTCGAGGGCGAAGCCCGCCTCCGCCGGTCCGGGCGAGCCCCAATCGATCAGGTAGGGCCGCAGCCCGCGACCCGCGAGATAGCGCATGAGGCTGCTATCCGCATCGAGATCGAGCACATAGTGACGATTTACCAGGGACGGCACGACCAGAATCGGACGCCCGCCACCGGCATCCGCGCCGGTGCCGAAATCGAGCAGCCGGCTCCCGCCCTCCTCCCAGACGGTGGGCGGATCGACCAGATCGCGGCGGTAGGGGTGGGCGCGGTAGGCTTCCAACCCGGTTAGGAAACGATCGGCGCGGCCGCGCAACTCGCGCGTCAGGGCTTCGGCAAAGGCGTCAGCCGGGGCGGCGGCGAGATCTGCGCGCAGGGCTGCCGCCCGCTTCGCCAGATCCGCTGACCCCAGATTCGGCGGAAATGGAATCGAGCCGCTCTTCCAATTCGGCAATGCGGCGAGAGAGCTGGTCCAGACTGCCGTCGCCGCCGCCAGGTGATAGGGCAGTGGCCGGGGCGACGCCCTCCGGTGGGGCGCCGTCGCCCGGGCCGCGCTTCCGGGTTCCGCCGGGCCGCCTTTTGGGGTTTTGGTCTGGGCGCTCGCTCCCGGCATGGCCGGCCGGATCCTTCCTGACGGCGGCCGCGCTGGCCGCGAAGGCGGCGCCGGCCTGGGTGAAGAGGGCCGCGAAATTATGCGCGGCGGCATCGTCCTGGGCCAGGGCCGTCAGGTATTCCTGCCACAGATCGGCATAGCGGCGGGCAAGCTCCGCGAGGTCCGGCGGCTCCGACATGATTGGCACTATAGACCAAAGCGGATGGTGTCGCGCCCGGGTGCAGCGCGAAAAAACGTCTTGCGCGTTGCAACACGTTCAGCCGATGGTAGATCAATCGCTTGGCGATTTATCATCACTCACCAGCGGAGTGGGCTGGCCCATGGCACGTAACCCGCCGTCGGAAGACGGCGTCATCACGATCAAGAAATACGCCAATCGCCGCCTCTACAATACGGCGACCAGCAGCTACGTCACCCTCGACGACCTGTGTCAGATGGTGAAGGACGAATTGGATTTCGTCGTCTACGACGCCAAGTCGGGCGACGACATCACCCGTTCGGTCCTCACCCAGATCATCGTCGAGGAAGAGAACAAGGGCACCAACCTGCTGCCCATCGGCTTCCTGCGCCAGCTCATCCAGTTCTATGGCGACAGCCTCCAGGGCCTGCTGCCCCGCTATCTCGAGCAGAGCATGAGCGCCTTCATCCACAATCAGGAGCAAATGCGCGACTACGTCCAGAACGCCTTCGGCGGCATGTTCGCCTTTAACCCCGTCGAGGAAATGGGGCGCAAGAACATGGCCGTGATGGAAAAGGCCATGCGCATGTTCACCGCCGAGAGCGGCGAAGGCGCGGACGAAGTTCAACAGCCCAAGGTCGGACCGCAGACCCCGAGCAAAGACGCCGAGCCGGCATCGGCCGATTCCGAGAGCCGGTTAGACGACATGCAACGCGCCCTTGACGCGCTGCAAAAGCAGCTGCGCGAGATGAACGCGGCGAAGGGCGAGTGACGACTCCGCCCGGCTCGTACGCCCGCCGCGTCGCGGTCCTCTGTCTTTCGATCTTTCTTTTCGTCGCGGCGCGAACGCCGGCCGCCGAAGCCGCCGAGGATATCGATCCGGCGGCCACGCATCAGACGGCTTTGACCCTGACGCTGTTTTCACAGGTCTGCGCCGAGAAAATCGGCCGCCCTTATGAAGCGCAGGCCGCGTTGGAAGCGCTGCCCGTGACCCTCGCGAGTATCGCGGGCGAGGATTTGCCCTTACTGCCAGTCGAACCTGGCGCGACCGTCAAGGCCTGGGCCGTTGCCTCGCCCACCGGCCCCGTATTAGTCGCCCTGATCGACAGCTATCGTTGCGTCGTCCAGGCAGAGCCGGTCGATGGGCCGAGGACGCGTGAAATGCTGGGCACGATCGTTCGCGGCATCCCCGCCCCCCTCACGCTCGAACAGCATGAGTTGCGCAATGTGGCGATGGGCGAGCAACAAGCCGTCCAGGAATACTGGGTCCTCGGCGGCCTTGAGGACGGGGTGAAGCCGGGATTCCCCATGTGGGCCCCTCCCACACGGTTGATCGTGACCCAACATCGCTCGACGGGCAACCCGACAGCGTTTGGCAACGGCGGCCATGCGGATATCGTCGGATTGCGTGCCGATTGGTCGC
>JAQCGR010000352.1 GCA_027619995.1 Pseudomonadota bacterium
GGATGGCGGCGATGCCTTCGGCGGCTCCGCCCGCGGCGGCATAGGCCGTTTCGCCCCATCTACCGTCGAGCGCGCCGGCGGGCACGGTGTTGTCGAGATTGACCACGCCGACCTCTGCGCCTTCGGGGGTCATCACGCTCCAGGTCATATCGACTTTCTGGGCGCCGGCGCGGGGCGGGCTGGTTTGGACGGTGCCCAGGATCACCGCACGCGCCTCGCTCAGATCGTCCGTCACCTCATAGCCGGCCCGCTCCAGGAAATAGCGGATGGCGCGCGGGAGTTGCTGGTCGCCGTCGCCCGGCGCGCCTTCGACCGGCATGATCGCGACGATGGGCCGCACGTCGGCAACGGCCTCGGCGCCCGAGGCTTCGTCCTGGATGAAAGCCGCGACCTGCGCCGCCGCGCCCTCGGTGATCTGGTGAACGACGCTGTTCCGGCCCTGGGACCAGGCCCGTTGCGTGACCGTTTCGTGCTGCAGATGACGGCCCACCAGACCGCCGTCGTGATCGAGCAGTTCCCACAGGATGAGGAGCCTGGTCTCGTTCGCGTCGATGGGCGAGGCGGCGATCCGCGAGACCAGGAAATAGCTGCCCGAATTGCTGTCCGTGGTGCTGGCCGGCACATTGGCTGCGGCCAGGGCGTCGGCCATCGCCTCCGCGATGCGGGCGGCCAGTTCCGGCTCCACGCCTTCGGCCTCGCGGACCAGGATGCCCTGGCTGTCCGGCATGGCGAGCAGGACCCGTTCTTCCTCCCGGACGGCGCCGCCATGGGCGAAGGGCTGGGGCGGCGGCGGGCAGGCGGCGAGGACGGGCAGCAGGATCGCCAGCAGGCCGAGTCGGAGCGTCAGGCGCGCGGCGTCAAAGAACACAGGTCGCCACCAGGCCAAGCAGGCAAACCAGCAGAAAAATAATCAGATGGGGCACGGCTATCCGTCGAGGGCGATGGCCGAGAGGCCGCTGCCGAAACGCCGGTCGCCCTCCAGGCAGGCGCGGCGATAGCTGAAGAAACGGTCGGCCTCGGCGCAGGTGTCGCGTGCCACCACCGCGACCGATGCGAGGCCGAGCTTGTCCAGCCGGGCGACGAGATAGCCGGGCAGGTCGAAATGAAAATGCCCGTCCCGCGGCGCTGGGCGGAAGTGGCGCATATTTGCTTCGTCCTGGTCCCGGAAGGGTTGGGGAAACTCGGGTCCGACTTCGTAGGATACTTGCTGGATGCAGGGGCCGATCGCCGCGACCGTATGGCCGGCCGCCGCGCCGAGTTCGGCCATGGCTTCAAGCGTCGCCTCGGCGACCCCGTCCAGAGCGCCGCGCCAGCCGGCATGAGCGGCGCCCACCACCCCGGCCTCGGCATCGGCGAAAAGCAGCGGCGCGCAGTCGGCGGTCAGCACGCCCAGCACGACCCCCGGCCGATCCGTCACCATGGCGTCGGCCTCGGGCCCTTCGCCGACGGCCCAGGGGGTCTCCACCCGGGCGACCGCGCGGCCGTGGACCTGGCGGACCGTGCAGAGAGATTCGGCCGGGCGGTCGAAGAGGGCGGCCGCGCGCCGCCGGTTCTCCAGCACGTTGGCGCGCGGCTCGCCGTCGCGAAAGCCGCAGTTCAGGCTGTCGAAAGGGGCGGGGCTGACGCCGCCGTTGCGGGTGAAGAAGGCGTGGCGCAGACCCGGAGTCGAGGCCAGCCCTGGCTCGGATACGCTGTCCGCTCTATCGCTCACGCCGCGTCGTCGCCCGTCATCCGCCCGCTAACCATTCGCCACCAGATCCATCGACATCTTGGAAAGGGATTCGGCGCCCCTCTCCGTGACGATATAGGTCTGGCCGGGGCATTGGGCATGGGTGCCGTCCTTCGTGCGCACGACGGAGTGGATGAACAACACCATGCCCACCTCGATCTCCTGCTCGTTGCCGGGCCAGAACATGGGCCCGTCCATCCAAGTCGGCGGGAAGGTGGCGCCCAGATTGTAGCCCGTCGCGCCCATCGGTTCGTAGCCGCCGCGCTTGATCACCTTGGCATGGGCGTCATAGACCGCGCCAAAGCTGTTGCCGGGTTTGATCTGGGCGGCCGAGGCGCGATGCGCCTCGACGGCGACCTTGTGGATATCCTTCTCCTTGCTCGTCGGTTGGCCGGTCAGGATCGTGCGCATCATCGCGGCATGGTAGTAGCGATAGGCTCCGGCCCATTCGATCGTCATCTGGTCTTTTTTGGCGAGGCGGCGGCGTCCGGTGACGTAGCGCCCGACGACCGCGCGCTCGCCCGAATTGATGATGAATTCGTTGCCGGAATAATCGCCGTCCCCCTTGAAGACCGCGCCTTGCATGGCGGCCAGGATATCGCCCTCCCAGGCGCCCGGGGTGGACAGACGATTGGCCTCCGCGAGGGCGGCATCGGCCAGGACGCCCGCCTTGCGGCAATAGTCGATCTCCGCCGGGCTCTTGATCATGCGCAGGCGGCTGACGAGGTCCGAGGCGTCCTCGAGATTGCAGAACCCGGTCATCGCGGCCTGGACCTTGCTGTGCAGCAGGCCGGTCAAGCCATAGGCGTCGAGCTCGATACCCAGGCGCTTGCCCCGGCAGCCATGCTCCTCGAGGACCGCGCGCAGGTCGATGGCCGGGTTGGCGTCGGGCAGGTTGTGCCAGGGCCGGATGTCGTCGAGCATGGAGACGAGCCGGGCGATCAGCACATCGGGCATGCGGGTCAGGAGAGTCATCTTGCCGTCCGCGCCCAGGTAGAGGCACTGGAAGAAGCAGTAGCCGAAGCTGGCATAGCCGGAGAGGTAGTACATGCTCTCCTGGCGGAACATCAGCAGCCCATCCAGGTCTCGCGCCGCCAGGGCATTGCGGGCCAGTTTCTGGCGCTCCGCAAACTCCTTCTTCGTGAAGTGCAGATCCATTTTCATCCTCGTTCCTTGAGCCGGCGGAGGCCGTTTCGGTGGGGCGCGTCCGGTGCGCGCGAGACTACCGCCCGAAGCCCGATCCCGGCAACGGCGATGGTCCTCGGGGCCGCGGGTTTCGACGTGTTTTCTCGCGTGCAGCTTGCCACACCCCCACCTCACCCTGGCCCTCTCCGCCCCCAGGGGCGGAGCGGGAGTGTTGTTCTTGTAGATGAGATAGCATCGGGTGGTCGATGTGTGTGCACGGCTGTTCGAAAATCCAACTCCCTCTCCTCCCCGTCGGGGAGGAGAGGGCCGGGGTGAGGTGGGGCTGG
>JAQCGR010000353.1 GCA_027619995.1 Pseudomonadota bacterium
TTCGTTCCCTTCGGTCACTACGATGAGCCAGAAATCCTCCGTTATGCAATTACCTCAATTCGTCCCAAAAGCGCTGACGTCAGACACCGAGGCGCGGGAGGCCCAGCCATGACCGAATACCCGCTGGGGCGGATGACGATTCTCGCTCCCCTGCCCTGGCTGCCGGCGGGCTGCGCCCATTTCGCGCTGATGAAACATCTCGGCTACGGCGCGGCGGAAGGGATCGAGGTCACCACCGAATGCGTCGGTTCGCCCGAGGCCGCCGTCGCTGGCATCGCCCGGGGCGAGGGCGAGGTCTGTTTCGTCAACTGCGCCTTCGTCTTCCTGGCCCGCGACCGGGGCCAGGCGGTCAAGACCTTCGCCAGCTATTCGCGCCGCCGCAACCGGACCTTCGGCGTGCCCCTGGACAGCCCGATCCGGTCCATCGCCGATCTCAAGGGTGCCACGATCGGCCTCAACTTCTCCGACCTGCTCTATCTCGCGCGCGCGGCCCTGCGCGATGCCGGACTCGACCCGGAAAAGGACGTAACCTTCATCGAACTCCCCGGCGACCCCTATGACGAGAAACGCATGGTCCAGCCCGTGAAGGACCGCGCGGTCCAGGCCCTCTGGCTGCTCGACACGACTTACGGTCAGGTCGATGCCGCCGGCGTCCCCATGCGCCCGCTGCCCAGCCCGCGCATGGAAAAGCTGACCCCCGGCTCCTGCCTCTTCACCTCGGACGGCATCGCCGGGGACCGTCGCGACGCTCTCGCCGCTTTCGGCCGCGCCTTCGCCAAAGCCAGCGTCTTCGCCGAGACCAACCCGGAAGCGACCGTCCGCATCCTCTGGGAAGAAGAGCCGCGCGCCCGCCCCGCCCCCGGCGAAGAGGATTACACCCTCAAGCGCGACATGCTGGTCCTGCGCGAACGCCTGGCCTGTGCCAGCCTGCGCCACACCGCCGACCCGCGCTGGGGCGCCATCGACGGCAAGGAAATGGCCGACTGGGCCGCCTTCCTGCTGGAGGTCGGCGAGATCGGAAAGGCCCTCCCCGCCACCGACTATTTCGTGCCGGGGCTGACCGAGGAATTCAACGATTTCGACGAGGACGCGGTGCGCGATCAGGCGCGACGTTACAGGGCCGACTGACGGCGCGAGCCGCCTAGGTCCGGCCGGCCTTCTCCCGCCCCGCCCGCAGAGTCGTGTCATAGCGCGGTAGCCCGTCCTCCATCCGCAGCCAGGATACCTGCTCGCGCGTCCAGACATGGACGGTCGGCTCGAAGGAGCCGGGGTCGTCGAAGGCCCCGATCATGAGATGGACTTCGTCGCCATGCCGGTCGCTGCCGTAGCTGATCGGCGAGCCGCAGCGGGGGCAATGGCCGCGCCGCACCCCGTGCGAGGAGGCGAAGATCGCCGGCCTGTTCCCGGTCCAGCGCACGGTGGCTTCGCGGTAACCGGCGACGGTCGAGAAGGCCGAGCCGGTATGCCGCCGGCAGCTTCCGCAATGGCAATGGGCGACCCATTCGGGCGCGCCCAGGGCCTCGAACCGCACCGCCCCGCAGAGGCAGCCGCCGGTATGGATTTCATCGGCCATGAGCTTTTCAAACCTCCCCGGGCAGCCTCACCCTGAGCCTGTCGAAGTATGAGGTGTGGCACACCGCCCGACCGTGCCACCCTCACCCTTCGACAGGCTCAGGGTGAGGAGCATCCTCTCGCGGCAGCATGAAATGCGGCAGCGCAGCTTGGCAAGCGCCAGCCGTCGACACCCCCTGCCCAGCCCCCCGATTTTCGGGTAAACTCCCGGCCACGATGCGCGCCCGGTGCGCGCCGGCGGCCGCAAGAGGGGAGACAGCCATGCAGGAATTCCGGGGCAGCTACACCGTCACCGCCACGCCATTCACCGAGGATCTCTCGGATATCGACGAGGCCGGCCAGCGCCGCTTCCTCGACTGGTTGATCGCCAACGGAGTGCCCGGCGTTATCATCCTCGGCACGACGGCCGAGTTCCTGACCATGACCGACGACGAGCGCAACCGCCTGATCGAATGCACGGTCAAGCATGTGAACGGCCGCATCCCCGTTCTGGTCGGCACGATGAACGCCTATACCCCGACCGCCGTGCGCTACAGCCGCGAGGCCGAGGCCCTGGGCGCCGACGGGCTGATGATCATCCCGCCCTATTACTACACTCCGACCGAGGACGAGATCTTCCGCTACTACCAGGCAATCTCGGAGGCCGTGTCGATCCCGATCATGCTCTACAACAACCCCGTTACCAGCAACGTCGACATGTCGGCCAAGCTGGTCGCGAAACTGACCAAGGCCTTCGACAACGTCCGTTACATCAAGGAGGCCAGCGGCGATGTCGGCCGGGTCTACGACATCGTGCAATACACCGAGGGGGTGATGAACGTCTGGGCCGGCGGCCGGGTCTACGAATCCTTCCTGCTCGGCGCCAACGGCTATGTGAACCCCTACGGCAACTACATCCCGGGTCCGTCCTCGCGCATCTTCGACCTGATGAACGAGGGCCGGATGGAGGAGGCGCGGGAGATCTACCACCACATCCGGCGCATGGACGCAATCATCGTGCCGGGCCACCCGACCTACGGCCACCAATGCTATTCGAAAGCCCTGGCCGCTCTCGCCGGCTGCCCCATCGGCAATGTCCGCCCGCCCCTGACCCGCTTCGACCAGCTCGGCCAGGAAGGCCGCGACCGGCTGGCCCGGCTCGGCGAGGTGATGGCCGATCTCGGCGTCATCGAACGGACGGCTGTGGCAGCGGAGTAGGCGAAGACCAACCAAGCGCCCCGCAGATATTTCGGGCTGTTTCCTTAGACCCTCACCCTGAGGAGCTCGCGTCAGCGAGCGTCTCAAAGGTCGAGGGGCGTTTGCGCCGTCCCTAGCAGGTCAGCGTCTCGAACCGCACCTTGGCCAGGCCCTTCTGCACGAAGCCGAGTTCGCGCGCCGCGGCATAGGAAACGTCCAACACGCGGCCGTCGATGAAGGGCCCGCGGTCGTTGACCGTCAGCAGCACCGCCTTGCCGCTCGAGCGGTTCGTCACCCGGATCTTGCTGCCCAGGGGCAGGGTGCGATGGGCAGCCGTCATGGCAAACATGTCGAAGGGCGTGCCGCTCGCCGTGGGCCGGCCTTGAGCCCGCATTTCCCATGTAACCGAACCATTTGATGCGGCTTTCGTCTATTTCTTACATATAATTC